>NZ_VRVC01000041.1:0-35870 GCF_008040005.1 Methylobacterium sp. WL19 | reverse complement strand
CCCCGAAGCCGCCGGAGACGCCGCCGCTCCATCCCCCCGAGGATGGGCCGGGCAGGATGATGAACCCGCCTCCACGGCGGCCCCGATTCATCCGGTACACGACGAACAGAATCACCAGGAAGAGGACGATGAAGCCGACGACGTGGGACGGCTCTGCCTCGTCGCTTCGCACCTTCCCCTTGCGCTGCCACTCCTCGGCGTCGCCGCTCAGGATCGACAGCATGGCATCGATTCCGGCCTTGATGCCGCCGCCGTAATCCCCCGTCTTGAAGCGGGGCGCGATGGAGGTGGTGATGATGACCTTCGACAGGGCGTCGGTGAGCGCCCCTTCGAGGCCGTAGCCGACCTCGATCCTGACCTTGCGGTCGTTGGGCGCCACGAGGAGGAGCGCGCCGTTGTTGGTCTTGGCCTGCCCGATGGCCCAGGAGCGGAACAGCCGGTTGCCGTAATCCTCGATGGTCAGTCCCTGGAGGTTGGGCACCGTCGCCACGACGACCTGATCGGAGGTCTTCTCCTCGTAGGCCTTCAGTTGCGCATCGAGGGCGGCCGTCTCGTCCGGCTTGAGGATACCGGCGGCATCCACGACCCGGCCGCTCAGGGCCGGGAAGGTCGGCTCCGCCGCCATGGCCTCGCCGCGCACCAGCAGCAGCATCCCCGCCAGGATGACGAGGACGAGTGCCATGACGGACGCTGGCGCGCGCCCTCGAACAACCGTTGCCCTCGTCACCGCGCTAGAACTTCACGGTTGGCGGCTTGTCCGAATTGGGCGTCGCCGTGAACGTCTCCATCGGCTTCGATTCGGGATAGAACCACGCGGCGATCCAGCGGCCCGGAATGGTGCGGACCTCGGTGTTGTAGGCCTGGACGGCACCGATATAGTCGCGGCGCGCCACCGCGATCCGGTTCTCGGTACCCTCCAACTGGGATTGCAGCGCCAGGAAGTTCTGGTTCGACTTGAGGTCGGGATAACGCTCGACGGTGACGAGGAGACGGCCCAGGGCGCCGGAGAGCTGGTTCTGGGCGTCCTGGAACTCCTTGAACTTCTGGGGATCGGAGACGGTGGAGGCGTCGACCTTCACGCTCGACGCCTTCGCGCGGGCTTCGGTGACGCCGACGAGCACGTCCTTCTCCTGCTGCGCGTAGCCCTTCACCGTCTCCACGAGGTTCGGGATCAGATCGGCGCGGCGCTGGTACTGGTTCTGAACCTCGCTCCACGAGGATTTCGCGCTCTCCTCCAGGGTGGGCACCCGGTTGATCGCGCCGCAGCCCGAAAGGGTCGTGGCCAGGGCGACGGCGACGAGCGCGGACCGCATCCGGCGGATCAGCGATGGGCGGGGCGAGCGCGCGAAGGGCGCGGCGGCGGCGGGACGCAGAACGGACGGCATGGGTGGCTCCTCGCGGACGGGCGCGGCATCGGGCATGGTATGGACGGGTCCAGGCCCCTGCCGCCCGGCTACGCTCGTGGAGATAGGGCGCGATGCCGCGGGTGAAAGGCCGGGTGGGCGCGCTCCTGCCGTCAAACGCCCTGTCTATCAGGGAGCCGAACGGTTCAAGCGACGGGCCGACTGTTACGCTGGCAGGTTGACAAGGCACCGTGCATGGGTCGCTGTGCCGGCCATGGATGAAACGCCACCTGCCCCACAGGTCGAGAAACCCAGGGTTTCCATCACCTACTGCACGCAGTGTCAGTGGCTCCTGCGCGCCGGCTGGATGGCGCAGGAGCTCCTCTCCACCTTCCGCGACGATATCGGCGAGGTCGCCCTGATCCCGGGGAATGGCGGCGTCTTCCAGATCGTCTGCGGATCGGAGACGATCTGGGACCGGACGCGGGACGGGGGATTTCCCGACGTGAAGACCTTGAAACAGCGTGTCCGCGATCGGCTGGCGCCGTCCCGCGACCTCGGTCACATCGACAGGCCATGACCGCCGAGACCCATCACGACGCCGAGCCCGAGAACCACATCGACCCCGCTTCCGAGCGGACGAAGAGCGGTGGGTGGCAGGCCACGGCCCCGGGCCGGCTGTTCGCGCGCATCCGGCAGCGCGGGTTCTCGACGCAGGTGTATCTGGTCGCCCTCGTGGTGGCGTTGATCGGGCCGGGATTGCTGTTCACGGCGATCCTGCTGTTTCGCTATGCCGGGACCGAGCGGGCGCGCTTCGAGCAGGATGCGCGCGAGAACGTTCGCGGGATCGCCCTCTCCATCGACCGCGACACGGCGGGGCTCGTCTCCGTGCTGCAGACCCTGGCGACGTCGCCCCGCCTGAAGGACTCGGAATTCGAGAATTTCGACGCGCAGGCACGGCTCGTCCGGGAAACCGTCGGGCTCGACATCCTGCTGCGTCGGCCGGACGGCCAGCAACTGGTGAACACCTCGGTCCCGCGCGGAGCGCCGCTGCCGAAGACCGCCCTGCCCTTCGACCGCGAGATCGCATCGGGCACGCAGCGGGCGATGATCTCCGGCATCCTGTCGGGCAGCATGCCCGACCGCGCGACCTATGCCATCGCCGTGCCGGTCCAGACCGAGGGCGAGGTCGCCTATGTCCTCAGCTTCCTCGCGCCGGTGAGCCGGCTGCAGGGCATCCTCGGCCGGGAATACGTCCAGGGCTGGATGACGGGCGTGTCGGACCGGGACGGCATCGCCCTCGCCCGCATCCCCGATCCGGCATCGATCGTCGGGCGCCCGCGCCTCGCGACCCTTCGCCAGCGCCAGACCGAGACGCCGGGGGTTTGGGAAGGCAAGGATTTCAACATGCGCCCCGTCACGGTCGTGGAGGCCCGCTCGCGCCTCACCGGCTGGACGGTGAGCGCGGTGATTCCGAAGGCCCTGGTGGATGCGCGACTGCGCGGATGGATCTGGGCCTTCACCGGCTTCGGCCTCCTCGTCCTCGCGACCTCGTCGATCCTGGCCATCAATCTCTGGTCGAAGGTCTCGCAGCCGCTGCGCCGCCTCGTGGCGACGGGGCCGGCTTTGGCGCGCGGCGAGGCGATCCCGCGCATCACCTCGCCGATCCACGAGATCCGCCGTCTCGGCGACGTGCTGGCGGACGCCTCCCTGCGCCTACGGACCCGAGGCGAGGAACGCGATACGGCGCTCGCCGAGACGGAACGCGGCCTTTCGGCCCTGCGCGAGAGCGAGGCACGATTCCGGCACATGGCGGATTCGGCCCCCGCCCTGATCTGGATGACGGACGAGGTCGGGGAGATCAGCTTCGCCAACCTGCATTTCGACCACCTGTTCGGGAAGCCGGCCAGCGCGCTGGCGGCCGGCGGGTGGCAGACGATCGTCCATCCGGACGACCTGCCGGCGTTCTCCGCCAAGTTCTCTGACGCCTTCGTCGGCCGCGTTCCCGTGAGGGCGGAGGTTCGGGTCGTGGATCGCGACGGGGTGGTGCGCTGGCTGCGATGCGAAGGCGTGCCGCGCCTCGACGATACGGGAACCTTCCTCGGCTATACCGGCTGCAACGTCGACATCACCGATGCCAAGCGCGCGGAAGAGCATCTGCTCCTGCTCATCCATGAACTCAACCACCGCGTGAAGAACACCCTCGCCACCGTCCAATCCATCGCCATCCAGTCCCTGCGCGGCCTCGACACGCCGGAGGCGGCGGCGGCCAAGGCCGCGTTCGAAGCGAGGCTCCTGGCACTCGCCCGCGTTCACGACGTCCTCACCCGCGAAAGCTGGGAGGGAGCGGAACTCGGCAACGTGGTGGCCGATGCCACCGCTCCCCTCGATTCCACCGAAGCGGGTCGATCCCGATTCATCGTGTCGGGACCGCATCTGCGCCTGCCGCCCCGGCTCGCGCTCTCCATCGCCATGGCGCTGCACGAACTCGGCACCAACGCGGTCAAGTACGGCTCGCTCTCGCGGGAGGGTGGCACCGTGACGATCAGCTGGAGCGTGGTGAAGGAGCCGGAAACCCGCCTCCTCCTGCGCTGGAGCGAGAGCGGCGGGCCACCGGTGACGAAGCCGACACGCACCGGGTTCGGCTCGCGCCTCATCGAGCGCAGTCTCGCCCGCGAGCTCGATGGCGAGGTCCAGCTCATGTTCGCGGCCAGCGGCGTGGTCTGCTCGATCGAAGCGCCCGTGCCTCCGCCGACCCTGCTCGAGCGCAAGGCGGGCCTCGTTCCCCTGCGACCCGCGACGCTTCTCCCCCATTCGGCTTGAGCTCTTCAGCGAGCCGAGCAAGTCATGGTGTACGTGCCGCCGAATACTTTCTACACGTCGGTGTCCCATCGTGCCTCGTTCGTCCGCGCGGAATAATCTCCCACCGCATCGGCGCGAAGCTCGGAACAAATTTACTTTAGGGGTTGCGGCGTCCTATGAGCTATAATTCAACTACAAGTACACCGATATCTTATCATTGGTTTGAGATTAATTCTTTTGGCTCAATGGTGTGATTGGGCAAAAGGCGAAACCGAGGATTTTTATCTGCGCGTCATGCTAAGACTAGGTCATTAGATCGGTCGGCTCTTCTGTCTTGGGGCTCCGGTGTTCGATACTGCCATGGAAAAGAAATCGTCCGCAACATGGCGCACGGTTACCATTGGTTGCTGGCGCCGGTATCCGGGAAGTCGACAAACCATTCGTTCCGGCCGGCGCGGAAGGGGGGACTGCTAAGGCGCCATTAAACAATAGCGTTTATGACTTTGTCTTATCGGTATCTCAAGGTTGTAGTTTTATGATTGGCTTCTCCCGAAAGCGTCCGGCCAACGACACGGTTGCGGTGCCTACCGCGGCTCAGCAGACTGAGGCCGACGACCTTCGTCTCGGTGCTGCGGTGGAAGCGCTGATGTCGAGCCAGGGGCTGTCGACGATCGACCTGCCCGACGGAAAGCTCAAATCCGCGATCGAGCGCCTCAACGGCCGTGGCGAGGACGACAATCAGCGTAACCTCTCCTCCATCGCCACCATGGCGAAGGAGACGTCCGAGGCGGCCATCAACATCGGCTGGATGACCTACGATGTCGGCGAAGTCGCCCGCGCCACGCAGACGATCGCCGGCGCCACGGAAGAGATGGCGGCATCCATCGCCGAGGTCTCCCAGACGTCCGACACGGTCGTCACCGTCGCCCAGGACGCCCTGACCGCCATGAGCGCCTGCATCGGCGACGGGCGCGAGGCCAAGTCCGCCATGCAGGAGATCGACGTCCGCACCTCGCTCATCTCGGAGCGGGTCGTGGTGCTGGAGCGGGCCATCGCCCAGATCGAGGTCATGGCGACCGCCATCGCGTCGATCTCCGCCCAAACCAACCTGCTCGCCCTCAACGCGACCATCGAGGCGGCGCGCGCCGGCGAGGCCGGTCGCGGGTTCTCCGTGGTCGCGGCCGAAGTGAAGTCGCTGTCCGCCCAGACCGCCAAGTCCACGGGCGAGATCCGGGGGCTTCTCAGCACGCTGACATCGGAGATGTCGGCCATCTCCACCGCCGTCGGCGAGAGCCGGAATGCGGTCACGTCCGGCCGGGCCATCGTCGAGCAACTGGAAACGCGGGTCGAGCAGACCAACGAGCGGATCTCCCAGGCGAGCGACCTGAACCAGGCGATCTCGCAGATGCTCGCCCAGCAGCGTTCGGCCACCGCCGAAATCTCCACCAGCGTGCAGAACATCGCCGGCAAGGCCGCCAAGACCCATGAGGAGATCGACAAGATCACGACGCGTCTCGTGAAGGCCGAGGATTTCGGCCGGACCGCCCTCGCGGCGGAAAGCGGACGCGTCAAGGCCCATGGCCTGGTCTGCCTGCCGGCGGATGTCGGCATGTGGAAGCGCAAGCTCGCCCGCATCCTCGTCGGCCTCGCCCCGGCCGCGTCCTCCGATCCGACGATGCTCGGCCGCGCGGATCACAGCGTCTGCACGGACCTGCGGAATGGCCCGCTGCGCGATCATCCGGCACTGGCCCGTCTCGCCGCTGCCGAGAAGACAGCGCTCGAGGAAGCCAAGACGATGACCGACGCCGTCGCCGCGAACAATTGGGACGTGGGCACGCCGGCCTATCAGGCCGCTTCCGCCGCCATGAAGGAGATGCTCGCGGCGGCCAAAGAGTTGCTCGCCGTCAAGGCTGCGTGATCGACGCCCCTTGTGGGTAGCGCGCACTCGAACGTTCCGAAGTCCCGCGGGCGGCCCCTTGTTGCCGGCCGCGGGTTTCGGCATGGCTTGAGCGCGTCGCCACGCGAGAACCCGAACCGTTTCATGATCCGACCGGACGCTCCTCCACCGGCCCGTTTCAATGCCGCCCGCCACTGTCTCGCTGAGAATGCGCGCCTGCGGCCGGACAAGACCGCGCTGATCATGGCGGGCGCGGAGGACGGGGCGTTTCACCTGACCTTCGCCGAGGCCGACCGTGCCGTGCGCGGCATCGCCGCCGGTCTCCTCGCCCTCGGCCTGCGCCGCGGCGACCGCGTGATGATCCGGATGGGCAACGAGGCGGATTACGTCCTCGTGTATTTCGGCGCCCTCGCCGCCGGGCTGGTGGCCCTCCCCTCCTCGCCCCAGCTGACGCCGGCGGAAGCCATGTTCCTCATTGAGAATTCCGGCGCCGCCGTCGTGGTGACCGGGGCGGGCCACCGTCTCGACCCGGCCGAGGCCGAGGGCCGCATCGTCCTTGGCCCCTCCGAGATCGCCGCGATGAAGCGTGCCGAGCCGGTGGCGGAGTACGCCGACACCGCGGCGGACGATCCGGCGACCCTGGTCTACACCTCCGGCACCACCAGCCGGCCGAAGGGCGTGCTCCATGCCCATCGCGCGATCTGGGGGCGCCGCCCGATGCATGCGCATTGGCTGGGGCTGACGGAGGCCGACGTCATGCTGCATGCCGGCACCATGAACTGGACCTATACGCTCGGCGTCGGCATCACCGATCCCTGGGCCTGCGGCGCCACGAGCGTCCTCTACGACGGGCCCCGCGATCCCGCCGTATGGCCAGCCCTCATCGCCCGGCACGGTGCGACGCTGTTTGCCGCCGTGCCGAGCCTCTACCGCCAGATCCTGAAATACGCCGATCTGTCCGCGCACGATCTGTCCCGCCTGCGGCACGGCTGCACCGCCGGCGAGGCCCTTCCCGCCGAACTGCTGGACGCCTGGACCGCCGCCACCGGCAAGCCCCTCTACGAGGCGCTCGGCATGAGCGAGATCTCCACCTATGTCTCCAGCGGCCCCACCATCCCGGTGAAGCCCGGCTCTCCCGGCAAGCCCCAGCCCGGGCGCCGCGTGGCGATCCTGCCCGTGGACGGGCCGGACGAGCCGCTGCCGGAGGGCGAGACGGGGCTCCTCGCGATCCACCGCACGGAGCCCGGCCTGATGCTCGGCTACTGGAACCGGCCCGAGGAGGAAGCCGCTGTCCTGCGCGGCGAATGGTTCGCGGGCGGCGATCTCGCGAGCCTCGACGGGGACGGCTACCTCTGGTTCCACGGGCGCAACGACGACTTGATGAACGCCCTCGGCTACCGGGTCTCGCCCAACGAGGTCGAGGGCGTGGTCGGGGGGCATCCCTCTGTGGCGGAAGTCGGCGTCACCGAACTCGCCGTCCGGGCCGACCTGAAGGTCATCGCCGCCTTCGTGGTGCTGAAGCCCGGGGAAGAAGCGGATGGACCCTCGATCCTGGCCTGGTGCGCCGAGAGACTGGCCGCCTACAAATGCCCGCGCGAGGTCCGGTTCCTCGATGCCCTGCCCCGTACCGCCAATGGCAAGGTCCAGCGCAAGCGGCTCGCCGACCAGCCGGTCGCGGCTTGAGGTCGAGATCGCCGGGCCAGCCCTGCCGATCCCGAGTCCAGGGTCTTCGTTCCATGACGAACGTGGCGAGAAAGGTGTATCGGCCGGCCGGACCGATATCGTAGAGCCCTCACCATGTCCGCGCCGCCGCTTTCGATCTTCCTCATCGCCTTCAACGAAGCAGACCGGATCGGCGCGACCATCCGCGCGGTCCGTGACCTGACCGACGACCTCGTGGTGGTCGATTCCGGCTCCACCGATGGAACGCAGGCCCTGGCGGCCTCCCTCGGTGCGCGGGTGATCCACAACACCTGGTCCGGCTACGGCCCGCAGAAGCGCTTCGCCGAGACCGTCTGCCGTCACGACTGGCTGCTCAACCTCGATGCCGACGAGGTGGTGCCCCCGGACCTCTCCGACGCCATCCGGACCTTGTTCGCCGCCGGTGAACCCGCCCACCCGGCCTATCGCATCGCCATCGCGGAGATCTTCCCCGGTGAGTCGAGGCCCCATCCCTGGGCCTATGCCCTGCATCCCGTGCGCCTCTACCGCAAGGACAGGGGCCGCTACTCGCCCTCCCCCGTCCACGACCGGGTGGAGCTCGATCCCGGCGCCAGCGTCGGACGCCTGAAGGGGGTCATCCACCACTTTTCCGTGCGCTCGCTCGGCGATCAGCTCGACAAGCTCAACCGCTATTCCGACCAGCAGGCCCGGGACCTCGAAGCCCGTGGCGTCACGATTCCCACCTGGCGGATCTTCGTCGAGCTGCCGCTGAATTTCCTGAAGGCCTATCTCGGCCGGCGCCATTTCGTGAGGGGCGTCTACGGCTTCCTCACAGCCGCGAACTACGCGATCTCCCGCCATCTCCGGGTGGCCAAGCACTACGAACGGCGCAGCGCGCTAATTTCCACCCCGTTGCCGCCTATTGAACCGGCCAAGCGGGTTGACCCGTCCGACGCGAAATTCTAGAGCCACCCCTACGGAGACGTGGCCGAGCGGCTGAAGGCACTCGTTTGCTAAATGAGCATACCCCGAAAGGGGTATCGAGGGTTCGAATCCCTCCGTCTCCGCCATATGGCCCCTAAACCCTTGCGATAACGGCATCTTTCTGATGCCGTAGGCTTCTGAGTGCGCTCCTGCTACGAAGGAGTGCTACGAAGTCATGAGGCAGATGGTGGGTCTGGTCCAGCGTCGGGGCATCTTCTATTTTCGTCGCACCATTCCGGAAGCGCTGCGCGCGAACATGCCGGCCGTGCTCGGAACCGCAGGCCATGGAATTTTCGACGAGGGCGCTCCCGTCTCTCTGAAAGCGAGCAGAGCAGGCCGCGAGTTCTGGGTCAGCCTTGGGACCCGCGATGAGGATGAGGCTCGCCGCCGAGCGCGCCGTCTGGATGGTGAGGCAGACACTCTTATCAGCCTCGCCAAGCGTCGCCTTCTTCTAAGCTCACAGCCGTTGATCTCACAGCTCGACAACGAGACCATTCAGAAGCTGGTCGCCATCTTCCGCCACCGCAAACTCGCCAATGACGAAGCCCTGCGTCGGGGAGCCGTGCCGCTGAGCCCCGAAGCCTTCACTGCCCTCAGCCAGGAGATCGCTGCCAGGGAAGCTGAGCTGCGCGATGCCAACGCGCGCGGTGACTGCGCTGCAGCTCACTTCAGCCACGATGCGATGATGACCGTCATCGATGCTGGATTGAACATCGCATACGGTTCTCCGGCGGATCGGCGCCTCTATATGGCGTTCGTCGAAGCAGAGTTGGAGGTGATGACGATCCTCAGGGATCGACAAGGCGGAGCCACCCGGCCCACGCCTGCCCTGACGTCGATCACTCGACTCGATGATCGGACGGAGCGCTTGATTCGGTCTCCCCGCGAGAAGGTGGGTGCACCAACCCCGGAAGAAATTTTGCAGGGTTGGAAACGTGATCATAAGCCGGCCGAGAAGACCTTCTATACGTTCTCCAGCAAGGTCCACCGATGGACCTCCTTTCTCACGGAACGAGGTTTGACATTCCACAATGCCAGCCTCTCGGATGCTTCTGACTGGAAGAGCGCCTCTGCTGCCAAGCGGTCGGCACAAAGCGTTTCGAATGACCTCAACGCCATCAAAGCAATTTACAGCTGGGCCGTGGCGAATGGAAAATGCTCAGTTAATCCCTTCGCGGGCCTGAAGCAGCCTCGGGCCGGCATGAAAGGGCAACGGCGATCAGCAAAACGCGATTTCACCGACGAAGAAACCGTTCGCGTCCTCATGGCCGCACGTGACCGCAACGGCTATCGAAGGTGGGTTCCCTGGATCGCCTGTTTCACGGGCGCACGCATTTCAGAGATCTGCCAGTTGGA
Organism: Methylobacterium sp. WL19; assembly: GCF_008040005.1. Taxonomy (NCBI): domain Bacteria; kingdom Pseudomonadati; phylum Pseudomonadota; class Alphaproteobacteria; order Hyphomicrobiales; family Methylobacteriaceae; genus Methylobacterium; species Methylobacterium sp. WL19. The sequence continues at coordinate 25,826 of NZ_VRVC01000041.1, read as the reverse complement.
AAAATCCGACGTCGCCTCGTCTATGGGAATTCACTATTTTCGGATGACGGTTGAATACGACAACGAAGGAGAAGTTGCAGCATCCGAAGAAATCAGAATTGCAAAGAAAAATCTCAAAAACTTTAGTTCGAAACGCCACATTCCAATCCATCCTCAGTTAATAGAGGAAGGATTTTTACTATTCGTTGCGTCGTGTAAAACAAACGATCTATTTTCCGACGCAACGCCGGATCGATTCGGCAATCGTGGGGGAAACGCAACTAAGGTGATTAGTAGATGGGTAAGAGATAAAATTGGGATTACGGATCCTCGCATCAGCCCAAGCCATTCCTTCAGACACCGTTTCTCAACCCAATGCAAAAATTGTGGAATTCCGCCGGAGATCAGGAACAGACTGATGGGCCATAGTGAAGGCGAATCGAGCGAGCTCTATGGCGATGATTATTCAGTTGAGATGTTGTTCGCCGCGATTAAGCAAATTCCTGTGCCGGGTGGGCTAAAAAAATAGTGCCTATCACATGGCTCAAAGGCACGCCGCCGACGCTCCAGTGGATGGTTTTGTCACCGCCCTACACATTTATCGGATATATGAAAGGAACCGAAATTGTATGAGCTTTACCCCGCCAGATAGGACGATGCAGATCGGGAACGCCCGTGCGATGACAGCGGAGATCGCCCACACTCTGCACGCCGAGAGCTACATGCAGAGGCGGTGGCGGAAGGACTGTTGTGAGGGGCCTTCTTTGCGTTGGCCAATGATCGCGACCTGTTTCTGACCGTGCTAGCTGTTCATACGGTGAGAACATCACCGGTCGTGACGTACACAACCATTCCTTCCGGGATGCCTGTTACATCTAGATAACGCCGAACCTGCGATCGATAATGGTCCGAGGTGGCGGGAGTCGGGTTTACGTCGCTCTTCCAGTCGACGACCAGCACCGGCTTACCGTCGTCACCGATGGCGAGCGCATCAACGATTCCGAAAATGGCAAGCTCGAACCCGTCGTCCTGGGCCGAACCATAAACCGGCAGCTCGGGGACCAGCTTCGACCGGATGGCGGCGACCTTCGGCAGGGCCAGGGTTTTCGCGACGGTGCTGGCCATTTCATCCGCAGACAGACCACTGGCGGGATCTGATCCCGGCTCACGGCCAAGATCCCGGATGAGATCGCCGGCCCTGTCGGCCAGCGCGCCAATATCCTCTGCCGTTTCGCCGGTCAGCACCTCCTCCAGGAGCTTGTGAATGACAAGTCCCCGCTCGCGGCCACCCTGGATTGAGAACGCTTCGTTCGCGGGCGGCCCGTCGTTGTCCGCAACCACAATCTGCGGGACGGACGCGATATCGAGCGGACCCGAGGAATCCTCGTCCCTGCTCGGCGCGACCCAGCGCAGCCTGGTGGCAGCTGCCACGATAGCCGCAGCCTCGCCCGCAAAAATCTCGCGCGTCTGTGCATTCTCGGGATCGCCGTCGATGGTCTCGAATCCGGGCGGATGCTGCTCGATCTCGACCAGCGGCAGGTTGTCGAGGTCGAAGTCCATCAGCCCGTTCCAGCTGGTCTTCCCCGGCGGGACATCGAGCTTCGGCAAAACGAGCAGTTCGCGGGCGCGGGTCGCTGCCACGTACCAGAGCCGCAGCCGTTCGCGCTCCCGTTCGGCGACCTCAGCGGCCTTGGCATCCTCGTAGCCGGTCGGGGCAACGCCGAAAATCGGCAGGTAGATGGTCTTCGTATCGTTGTCGATGATCGGGTCGCGCACGTCATTGCCGGCCGTCATCGTGTTGATCGGTACGACGATAGGCCATTCGAGACCCTTGGAAGCGTGCATCGTCACCAGCGAGACCGCTTCCTCCTGAGCATCGGGACGTCCTTCGACGGACCGGGTCTTTCCCTCCCAAGCAGCCTTCATGGCGTCTGCGAAGGCCCGCAGTCCGCGCACCCCATAGGGCTGTGCCAGGCTGAGGAAGAGATCGACATTGGCCAGCGGGCGCTCGGCTTGGCCACCGTGGCGATGGAGCAGGATAGGCCGTACGCGCAGGACGTCGATTGCCTCGGCCAGCAGCTGATACGGGGTGGTGCGGTTGATTCCGCGCCGCAGTGACTGCAGCTTCTCGATGACCTCGCGCGCATGGCTATTCTCGATCGCCTGCGGATCGAGGTGAATGGTGAGCTTCGGTCGCGCGTCGGGCTGCTCCGGATCGCGCGGCTGGCTCCAGACGAGATCGAGCAGTTGCTCCTCGGTCAGTCCCACCAACGGGCCACGCAGCAGCGCCAGCAGGGCGAGGCTGTCACGACTGTCCGCCATCACGCGCGTGATGGCGATAAGGTCCTGGATTTCCTGGCGCCGGTAAAAACCCTTGCCTGCTTGCGTCGCGACCGGCACGCCGCGCTTTTCGAGCGCCTCCTCGTACCGCCATAACTCGGTGCCACCCGGTGCCAGCAGCGCGATGTCGCCAGGCCGGCAGGGCCGGCGCGTGTCGGTTTTCCGATCGACGATGATCTGGCTGCCGATTAGGCGGCAGCACATCTCGGCCACCGCCTCGGCTTCGCAGTCGCGTTGCGCGCCCGCCTTGGCCTTGCCGTCCTCTCCCGCGCATGCGACCGGGAGGGCGGCCACGCACAGCCCTTCCCCGTGGTCCGGGTGGAAGCTGTCGAGGGCGGTGAACCCTGGCTGCCCCTTCTCGACCGTCATATGCGGCGCGAAACGCTCGTTCACATAAGCGAGGATCGCCGTGCAGGAGCGGAAGTTGGTCGAGATCGACAGCAAGGCGTCCGGGTCTTGCTCCCGGATTGCTTCGCGTGCTCGGATGTACGCGGCCACATCGGCACCGCGGAAGCGGTAGATCGCCTGCTTGGGATCGCCCACGAGGAACAGGGCTCCCGGTCTGATCCGGTACCGCGCCCAATCCTGCGGGTCGGCGCCATCGACCGGATCGCCGCATAGCCGCCAGAAGATCTCGGTCTGGAGCGGATCGGTGTCCTGGAACTCGTCCACCAGCACATGCGCGTAACGCGTCGCCAGCGCTCGTCGCACCGCCGGATGATCGCGCAGCAGGTCGCGCGCCGCGAAGATCAGGTCATCGAAATCGAGCAGCGCCGTGGAGCGCTTATAGGTCCGGAAGCTGTCGGCGATAGGTTGAATGGCCGTGATCAGATCGGCCAGTACGCGGGCCGCTACCGCCTGGAGCAGTGCCGTCCAGCCCTGGCAGCAGGTAAGATGCAGCGCTTCGGCCTGCTCGTTGAGCAGACCGCCATCCGCTTTGGCCAAGCCGGCTGCTTTTGCCGCGGCTTCCCATTTGCCCTTTTTCTTATAGACACTGAAACTGCCCTTGGCCGTACACAATGATGGGTGCGGCACCGACGCGAGCAGGCGGACGAGCGCTGCGGGAGTATCGTCGCCAGCTGCACCCGCAACGGCTACGCCCATTTCAACGAAGGCCGTGGCGGCAGCGATGCTCTCCGGTTCCTGGGCCTTCGCGCCGGTCACGAAAGCGCAATAGGCGTCTGAAGCCGCGCGATAGGCCTCGGCCAAAGGCGCGATGGCTACAGTCACGGGTGCCGCCAGGACGCGATTGTCGCGCAGCGCGCCGGCGGCGATAGCGATCAGCTCACTCGCCTTGGTCGGGTTGCGGAACACCAGCTCGGCGACGAGACTCTCCTCGCCCGAGTTGAGCGTGTCGCGCAGCCAGCGATCGACGGTATCGCCGAACACCAGGTCAGCCTGGCCAGCGTCCATCAACGAAGCCCCCGGATCGATGTCGGCCTCGACCGGATAAGGCTTGATGAGCCTCTGGCAGAAGCCGTGGATCGTCGAGCAGGTGATCTCGTCGATGGCGGCTGCGGCCTGATCAAGATTGCCCCGCTGCCCGGCCGAAAGGCCGTCCGACAGCGCGATGCGCAGCTCTCGCGGAACATGCCCGTCAAGCAATTCGTCTATGAAATCGCGAACACGGGCCAGCAGCTCGCTGGCAGCGAGTTCGGTGAAGGTCACGGCTGCGATCGCTTTGGGCGCGGCACCGCCGGCGAGCAACAGGACAAGCCTGCCAGCCATCACGGCGGTCTTGCCCGAGCCGGCACCGGCCTCGACCAGGACGGAGCGATCATGCGCGGTCATGGCGGCCAGCCGGGCAGCCTCGTCACGGAGGACGGGAACGACGCTGGCCATCAGATCGCCTCCCAGACGAGTGCGGCATCGCCCAGCGCCTCGCGGACCGGGTCGAGCTTGCGAGGGCAATACCCGTTGGTGGCATTCGCCGGCAGCGCGAAGCTCAGATCGTCATACTCCCCGCCATTGTCCGGCCCGATCAACGCCCGCCCGGCGAGCAGGTTTTGCCGCGCCGCCCGAAGATGGGTAGCCAGCGCCTCCAGCACGACGGCGGGCTCTTCGAGTTGACGTGTCTCGGTATCGCGCGGGTAAAGCAACGCTGCATAGATCTCGATCTCGTCGCCGAGAAGCGCTTTCACCGCATAGGCGTAAAGGCAGCGCTGCAGCTCCTTACCTCCTTGCAGAGTCACCGGTTTCGCGGGCAACCGGCCGCTCTTGTAGTCGAGGACCCGCGCCTGCCGGCCGTCACCGGAAAGATCGAGCCGGTCGATATAGCCCGAGATCCGGAACCCAGTGTCGGCGATCGCGACCGGACCGGCGGGATTCCAGGGCAAGCCGCCGCCAGACTTGGCCGACTGACCGCCAAAAGGCACCTCTGTGTAGCTCTTCTGTCCGTCGAGGGCCGCGCCCGGGTGTTGAAGCGCGTTGCGGGCGGTGTCCCGGGTGTCCTCGACCGTGCGCCGCCACACCACCAATGGCGGCACCGCCTGCTGGCCCTGCCACTGCTCGGCCACGGCCGCGGCTGCCTGCTCGATGGCGGATTCGATCTGATCCGGTCCTGCGGCGGCAAGGCTACCCTGCCGTTCCAGCATCCGCACGGCATGATCGAGTGTTTCGTGGAGCAGAATGCCGCTCTGGCGCGCGTCGAGCACCAGCGCCTCCTCTGCGCTTTCCGGTGCCCTGACCCCGAGCGCATAGCTCCAGGTGAAACCGAGCGGGTTGCGCAGCAGCTTGGTCAGTGAGCTCGCCGACTGCACGCGATCGAGCGCAGCGAGGAGCGCGGGGTGATCGGGTGGGACGATCCCATCATGCGGGGTCACCGCGGGTTGCTGCCAGTGGCGCCAGCACTCCGCCACCGCGCGCCCCTGGGCGCCGTCAACGAAATCGGCGGGACGGGCGAGCAGCCGGTCGGTCTCGCTCATCGCGTGGTCTGGCCGCCGGTTGCGCCGGATGTAGCGGAAGTCCGGCTGTCCGCGCAGCAGCGGGCTTTTGCCGAGCAGCCGCCCTTCCTTGTCACGGCGCGCGCGCGACAGCACGACCTGGGTGGTCGTGGTTCGCAGGATGGTCTCGAAGTCGCGCCGATCGGCCGCCGTGACGGGCCATGGGTCGATCTCTCCCGTGGGCACGATGTGATCCGACAGCAGCCGGTCTTCGGAGATTCGTCGTGGCCATCCGGTCGAGGTGAGGCCAAGCAGGCGCACGAACTTGCGGGGCGAGGCCGCGAGCGCCGATGCCGGCAGCCAAGCCACCGACACGCACGCCTCGGAGGGGTCTTCCTGGCGAAGCCCGTCGATGGTGACGTCGATCGCGGCCCCGCTGCCGGCGAGCAGGGCCTTCCTCCAGATGCGGAGCGCGGCGCCTGACAGGAATACGGGGCCGGTCTCTTCGGCAAGGGCGGACCCGCCGGCAAGCCTTTCGATGATGGCGCGCAGTTTGGGCGTATGGTCAATGCCGTCGGGCCAATGCTCGGCGGTAAGGCCATTCAGGAACTGCGCCCAGGCATTTGCGGACGAAAGTGGCGCACCGGACGGTAGGACCCGCTGCCAGGCGTCCGGCAGCTCCTTGAACGGCCCTAAGCCAGAGAGCAGCGTCGCAAGCCGCCGCAGTCGCGTTTGGGAGATACCGCGCACAAGGATGTCAGCAAGCGCCGCGGCCGCCTGACCGTCGCGGGTGGTCACCACCCGGATACTATGAACGAAGTGAAGATCGAGGTTGGCGTCTGCCCTGAGGGCCATGAACTCGTCGTCGTAGGCCGCGGGTGCGGCGGCGGCGATCGCGATCTCGGCCGGCTTGGCGGTCCCGCTCGCGATCAATTCGCGCGCCCAGCGCAGCGCCTCGATCGCTTCATGATAGCCACTGGCGGCGCTTATTGCCTCCACCTGCGGCGTGGCGGGGGCCGAGCGGATAATCTTGACCGCGGAGCCTTCGATCCACTCGGGGAGCGACCGTGGTCCGGCGTTCCAGCGCACCGGTAGCGTCTCCGCGAGTGAGAGCAGCAGGTCGCGCCAGCAGGGCGCAAGTTCGCTGATGCCGAGGATCTCGATCTCGCCGAACAGGACGGGTGCATGGGAGATGCGCGCCAAGGCTTTGCAGGCAAGATCGGCAGGCCGGAGCATCGACGCAGGCAGACCGGCCAGAACAGCTTTCTCAAGCGTCGCCATGGCAGCCAAGCGGGGGTGAACGGCGCTTCTCCCCGAGAGGTCGAGGCCGGTTCGCCAGACCTTCTGCAGCGTATCGGCGGCCGCGCCGACCATGCCAGGCAAAAGCTTGATGGCGTCCAGCTCCCCCAGCATCGTGTCTGGTAAGGCTTGCTGTATGGCATCGCGCAACGCCTCGGCATCAATGGGCTGCATGAACCCCCCAGCGAGCCGGGCCGCCATCTGCTCGAAGGACATCACCTGAACGCCGTGACGCTGGCCACGCGCGGCATCGAGACGAATTTCACGAGAGGCAAGGCGGCCGTGCGCTATGTAGGTCCGCCGCTTCATGATCCCGCCCTGTTCCGCCCCTTAATTAATGGCGAGCGTAGATGAGCGAAGGGACTGGATCAACGACACGTTCCGTATAAACACCCAGATAAGTCATAGAAAATAAACCAGAATTAAGCGCCTAATTAAAAAATAATGTTTTCCGTTTTCATGGCAATAAAGCCGTATTTTGATTGGAATATTTCCGAAGTCAGACAGAAGTCGAGGTTTCACCCAGCAGATTGATAATTCGCCCAATTCAATCGCACATAATCGGCCATGCCCTGCGCTGGCAAATAAGGTGGATAAATTATCCTGAATGCAGCAATAGCTTCATCAATGGCCATGCCGGAAAATAAGCTTGTGTGGCGGGACAAATAAAGCAATGCGATTGAGGGAGAGCGCGACTGGCCCTGATTGCAGTGGAGTAACACCTTGGAACTATTCAACTGCGCATGGATAGTCTCAAGTGCTGCATCAATGATCTCTGCTGCAATGTAGTTGACGTCTGCTACATCCACTAGGTTAAGAATAAGGTGGCCATCGCGGCGTGCGATTAAATATTCCAGGTGGTCTTTGGATGCAGCACGACCAGTATAGCCGAGCGCTTGGCGGTGATACGGTTCCTTGCAAGCATGAACGAAGAACCAGTCTGGCTCGCCACGGATACGCCGTTCGTCCGCTTCATCGCCAACGAAAATGCCTGGATGGACTTCAAGCATTACAAGTTCCCTCTCTACGATATACATACCTTGCCGCCATAGGAATCACCACGCCCCCACAGCTACGCAACGCCTGCCCGGTGATGATCCGAGTTGGCTCGGCTTAAGTCGCGCGTGGTAAGTTACTTGGTCGTTGGCCTAAGCCTCCACAGCCCGGGAGCGGACCTTTCAATGATCAGCAATAGATCGGAAACCACCACCTATTATGTCGGTAAACCGACCGTTTTGCCGACAGTAGGTACCATCTGATTGCGACCCAACCACGCCGTAGGTTAGGGACTTGGCCTTCCCTCGAAAGCAGACATGCAGAGAGCGATCCCATCGGATCTGACTGTCAACTCATGTGCCGATCAAGGAACGCTAGCAGATGGCTTGCGGTCGGATACGGTCGCTCGACGGCCAGCATATGCGCGGCACGCGGCAACAGGATTAACTCCGCCTGGGGGATGCCCTCGCAGATGACCTCGGCCATCGCCGGTGGCGTCGACGAATCGTCGCGTCCGGCTACGACGAGGGTCGGCGCCGTAATGCGGTTCAGCACGGGCCGCAGGTCCATCCGGCCTATCGCTCCGCACGCGACCGCATAGCCGGCCGGGTTGCACGCGGCGAAGGCGTCCCGGATAGGCACGAACACGGCAGGAGATCGCTCCGCGAAGCCCGGCGTGAACCAGCGCTGGAACGTCGGCTCCATGATCGCCGCCATCCCCGTCGCGCGTACGGTCGCCGCCCGCTCGTTCCACATCGACTCGCTCGGCAGATGGGCGGCGGTCGCCATAAGGGTCAGGCTCGACGCCCGCTCCGGCTCGGCGGCCGCCAATGCCTGCATGGTCATGCCGCCAAGCGAAAGGCCGACCAAGTGGGCCCGCTCGATGCCGAGAATGTCGAGCAGGTTGCGGAGGTCCCCTGCCAGGTCCAGGATCTCGCAGGATTCATCGCGGGTGGCCGAGCCCCCATGTCCACGAGTGTCGTAGCGCAGCACCCGATAGCGTTCGGCGACACGAGGCGCCACGCCGTCCCACATCGCCATCGTCGTCCCAAGGGAGTTAGAGAAGGCGACGACTGGCGCGCCGCCAGGGCCGGTCAACTCATAGTTCAGGGAGAGACCGTTGACGTGGACCAGTGGCATATCGGGTTCCCGTCTTCTCGCCGCGTCCAATGTGAGTAGGGGGGATGCCCGGAGGGCGGTCAATCCCAGCGGTCTTAATAGCGAGCGTCGGCAGCAAGCCTCCGGACGTTCATGCCAGTCCGGACGCCAGCCTCTCTCATCGACCCCAGGGAGCAATGCCCCCGAGGTCGATGGTCGGCCCACCTAGATCTTTACGAGGTTCAGGGTGGCGAGCGACCCGAAGGGCAGTCCAGCCAGGGGCCCGCCGACGTCCAGCGTTCCGAGGTCGATGGGGAAGAAGCCCGCGGTCTCGATCACGTCGCGGACCGCGCCCTTCGCCGCGACGTCGTCGCCCGAGTAGAACAGGACGCGCTTGCCGCCGGCCGTCTCGGGCTCAGGGAGGACATTGACGTCGAGGTGGTTGAACGCCTTGACCACGCGGGCACCCGGGACGAACTCGCTGAACACCGCACTGGAATGTTGACCGCCGAGGTCGATGGCCTTGATGCCGTAGGCGGCGAGCGGGTTGCTCGCGTCGTTCCGGTCCGGGGAGTCGGGGGCGAGAAACTCGACCGCGTTGGTGCCGTCGATGACGACGCGGCCGTTCCACGCCGGCAGGCCGTGCAGGGCCGCCTGGATATGGACCCACGGCACGGCTACCAGCACGATGTCGGCGCCCGCGGCCTCCGCGATGGTCCCGGCCTTCGCGTGCGGCCCGATCTCCTGGACCAGGCCCGCAAGGGACTCCGGACCGCGGCTGTTCGAGAGGATGACGTCGAGGCCCTTCGCGGCGAAGGCCCGGGCCGCGTTCGAACCGAGGGCGCCCGAACCGATGATGCCGATACTCATGGACTTGTTTCCTGTGTGGATGCGGGGCTGGGGAAGACGGGTCGTCGGCGCCCCGAAGGCCGAGGACCCGCCATGATCGGTCGCGCGGGATGACATATATGATAGTATGTCGTCGTCGCTACGACAGAATTTGGTAAAGCTTCACCAGACGAGAGGGATCGTGAACTTGCCCAGTCGTGCCACCTCGGCGGCGATGTCGGCGACCGTGACCCCGGACAACTCGCCCTCCATCGACTTGCGCGCCCGATCCAGGGTCGGCCGGAGCGCTTCCTGGATGTTGCCCCCGACGGCGCAGTTCGCGCAGGGCGCCGTCCGGTGAAGGGTGAACAATTCCGTGTCCTCGACCGCCTCGTAGACGTCGATGAGGCGGATCGCTGCGGCATCCTTGGCGAGCAGGGCGCCGCCACCGGCCCCCAACTGGGACTTGGTCAAGCCAGCGTCGTTCAGGCGAGAGAGCAACCCGCGAATGACGACCGCCCCGGTGTTAGCGGAGTAGGCGAGATCCTCGGACCGCATCGGCTTTCCGTCACCGACCGCAAGCGCGGCGAGGACGTGGACGGCGACGACGAAGCGGGAACTGGTTGGCATCGGAGCGTTTGAACCGTTGGTGTGTCACCGTCGGTATTGCACATTTCCTGGTTCGTCAACGGCTTCCTCGACGAAAGCCTGGTTCGGGCATTGCTTGAGGCGCTCGATCATCCAGCGGCCAGCCGGACCGGGCGGCTCGGACGTCCGGTAAACCGCGGACATCGGAAGCGAGAGGCCGCCTTCCGGAATATCCTCGATGGACAGGATCACGAGGCGGCCGTCGTCGATGTCCTGGCGTACGATGTGAAGCGGCATGCCGCCCCAGCCCAGGCCGCTCAGCAGGAAGGCGTGTTTGGCGAAGAGGTCTCCCAGCCGCCAGGTCGAGGGCGACATCACGCCGAACTCGCGCCCGGCCGAGAGATCGGATCGGTCCGTCAGGACGAGTTGTACGTGCTCGGCCAGCGCGGCCTTCGGAATGAGTCCGCGATGCGCCGCGAGCGGGTGATCCGCCGCCGCGACCATGACGAAGGTCACGCTGGTTAGGCGCTCGGCCGTGAGGCCGGCAGGCAAGGTAGGCAGCGAACCCACCAGGCCGAAGCTCGCGCGCCCGTCCATAACGGGTTGGACAGTTGCTCCAAGCGCCTCGACGTAGAGGCGCAGCGGGGTCGCGGAGAAGCTCTCCCGGAACTCCCGTGCGACCTCGGCGAAGGCGGTAATGGGAAAGAACACGTCGATGACGGCGGTGAGCTCGGGCTCCAACCCGCCGGCGATGCCCTTGGCCCGTGCCTTCAGGCCGTTGACGCCCGCGACGATGGCCCGGGCATCGGCGAGCAGCACGGCCCCCTCGGTCGTGAGGCGCGGGTAGCGGGCGCTCCGGTCGAACAGGGCGACCCCAAGCTGCGCCTCCAGGTTGGCCATCGTCTCGCTGACCGCGGATTGCGTCCGCCGAAGCTTTCGGGCCGCCGCCGAGAAGCTGCCCTCGTCGACCGCCGCCTCGAAGATCCGCAACTGGTCCAGAGACAATCCGTCGAGCATGGGGAGAGCGATCCATCGGGAAAGCCGATGGATAACATCGAAACGTACGGAGTGCCATCGCGGTCGCGGCCATGGGATGTGTCCGACGGAATGCCGCCGCATCGAAGGGAAAGCCCATGGACACGAACAAGATCGCCCTGGTGACGGGCAGCAGCCGAGGCCTCGGACGGAACACGGCCCTGGCCCTCGCGTGCTCCGGCGTCGACGTCGTGGTCACCTACCGGAGCGACGAGGGCAGTGCGGTCGCGGTGGCACGCGAGATCGAGGGACTCGGCCGGAAGGCCATCGTGCTCCGGCTGGATACGGCGGAGGTTTCATCCTTCCCGGCCTTCGTCGACAGACTTCGGCAGGGCCTGCGGGAGACCTGGTCACGCGAGACCGTCGACTTCCTCGTCAATAACGCCGGCATCGGCATCGCCGTGCCCTTCGCTGAGACCGGCGAGGAGATGTTCGACCGGCTGATGTCGATCCACCTCAAGGGCGTCTTCTTCCTGACCCAGTCCCTGCTGCCGGTCATCGTCGACGGTGGCCGCGTCGTGAACCTGTCGACCGGGCTCACCCGCTTCTCGCTGCCGGGCTACGCCGCCTACGCGGCGATGAAGGGCGGCGTCGAGACGCTGACCCGCTACCTGGCCAAGGAGCTCGGACCGCGACGGATCGCGGTCAACGCCATTGCGCCTGGCGCCATCGAGACCGACTTCGCCGGCGGCGTCGTGCGCGACAACGACGGGCTCAATAAGATGATCGCCGGCCAGACCGCCCTCGGCCGCGTCGGCCTCCCCGACGACATCGGCCCCGCCATCGCCTCCCTGCTCTCGGACGCCAACCGCTGGGTCAACGGACAGCGCATCGAGGTCTCCGGCGGCATGTTCCTGTGAGAGAACGCCGCGATCCTCACAGGGTTCACCACCGTCGTCCATCGCCACGCCCGATGGAAAGCATCGCAACGAACTGGCTTCCTCGATGCCCGGGCGGGTCGTCTAATCAGCGTGTCCTCGGGGGTGGCGGCTTCCCGCCATCGACCCCGATACCCTTATCGTTCGCCCGTAGGCCCACACCATGACTAAAATCCTCCACATCGATTCAAGCATCCTCGGCGCTCATTCGGTCAGCCGCGCGCTCACCGCCGACATCGTGGCCAGGCTGCAGGCGCTCCACCCGGGCGCGGAGGTCATCCGACGCGACCTCGTCGCCGACCCGACCCTCCACCTGTCGGACGCCCACCTGGCGGTCTTCCAGGGCGGCGAGGTCGGCAGCCAGGCCCTCGGCGAGGATCTCGCCAAGGGCGGCGCCTACGTCGACGACCTGTTCGCGTCCGAAGTCATCGTCATCGGCGCGCCGATGTACAACTTCTCGGTCCCGTCGCAGCTCAAGGCCTGGATCGACCGGGTCTGCGTCGCCGGCAAGACCTTCAACTACGGACCGAACGGCCCCGAGGGGTTGGTCAAGGGCAAGACGGTCTACGTCGCCTCGACCCGCGGCGGCGCCTACTCCGGGGACAGCCCGATTGCGGGCCTCGACCATCAGGAGAGCTACCTGCGCGTCGCGCTGGGCTTCATCGGGCTCACCGACATCACCATCGTGCGGGCCGAGGGCCTCGCGAAGGGCGGGGAGACGAAGGAGCACGCCGTCGCCGAGGCCAAGGCGCAGGTCGCGGCGCTCGCCGCCTGAGCCCGGCACCGACAGGCAATCGAAGGGCCGACGGCATCGCCGGCCTTGAGCGACCGCGGGTCGGCCCGACCGATCCCGCCGAGGACAAGACGATGGAAATCGGTATCGACAGCTTCGCCGCCACGATTCCCGACCCGGCGACGGGCCGAACGGTCCCGCCGGCGGACCGGTTGGAAGCGCTGCTGGCCGAGGTGGAGACCGCCGACCGGGTCGGCCTTGACGTCTTCGGCATCGGCGAGCACCACCGTCCGGAGTTCCTTGATGCCGCCCCCACGGTCATCCTGGCCGCCGCGGCGGCGCGTACCAAGCGCATCCGCCTCGCCAGTGCGGTCACGGTCTTGAGCGCCGCCGATCCGGTGCGGGTCTTTCAAGAGTTCGCCACTGTCGACCTCATCGCCAAGGGGCGCGCCGAGATCGTGGTCGGGCGGGGCTCCTTCGGCGAGGCCTACCCGCTCTTCGGCTTCGCCATGCAGGACTATGACGCCCTGTTCGCGGAGAAACTCGACCTGCTCCTCAAGCTGCGCGACGAGGTCAAGGTGACCTGGAGCGGTCGCTTCCGGGCGCCCCTGAACGGCCAGGGCGTGTACCCGCGGCCGCATCAGGCGCAGATCCCGATCTGGCTCGGGGTCGGTGGCACCCCGGCCTCCTTCGCCCGCGCCGGTACGTTAGGGTTGCCGCTGATGGTGGCCATCATCGGCGGCGGCTTCGAGCGCTTCCGCCCCCTCGTCGACCTCTACCGCGAGGCCGGCCGCAGGGCGGGCCACGCACCGGAGGCGCTCAAGGTCGGGGTCCACGCCATGGGCTTCGTCGGCGACACCGACCGCGCCGCCCGCGACGCCTTCTACCCCGGCTGGGCCCACATGTTCACCGAGATCGGGCGCGAGCGCGGTTGGACCCGCGTCACCCGCGCCCAGTTCGACGCCATGTGCGGCCCCGGGGGCGCCTTCCTGATCGGCTCGCCCGGCACCGTCCGCGACAAGGTCCTCGCGGCGAGCGAGGCGCTTGGCGGGCTCTCGCGCATCACCTTCCAGATGAGCTCAGCCATGCTGGAGACCGAGGCGATGCAGCGCTCGATCACGCTGCTCGGCACCGAGGTGTCGCCGGCCGTCAAGAAAGCACTGGGGGAGCCAAGCCATGGGTGAGTTGATCGGCGGCGTATGGCGCACCGGTGTGATCGAGAGCGTGCTGTCCGACGGCACGCTGCGTCGGCCGCCCTCGGTCTTCCGGGACCGGGTCACCGCGGACGACGGTCCTTTCCGGGCCGAGGCAGGACGCTATCACCTCTACGTCTCCCTGGCCTGCCCGTGGGCGCACCGCACCCTCATCATGCGCAGCCTCAAGGGGCTCGCGCCGATGGTCGGCCTCTCCGTCGTGCACTGGCTGATGGGCGAGGACGGCTGGACCTTCGCGCCGGGCCCCGGGGTCGTCCCCGACACGGTCAACGGCGTGACAGCGCTCCACCAGCTCTACACCTTGGCCGATCCGAACTGCACGACGCGCGTGACCGTACCGGTGCTGTGGGACAAGGCGACCGGTCGCATCGTCTCGAACGAATCCGCCGAGATCCTGCGGATGTTCATCGCGGCCTTCGACGGGCTCGGGGCGACCGCGGGTGACTACTATCCGGAGGCCCACCGCGCCGAGATCGACGCCGTCAACGAGCGTGTCTACGCGAACCTCAACAACGGGGTCTACCGAGCCGGCTTCGCCACGACGCAAGCTGCCTACGAGGCCGCCATCGAGGGGGTCTTCGATACCCTCGACTGGCTTGAGGAGCGCCTTGCCGGACAGCGTTTCCTGGTCGGCGATGCGCTCACCGAGGCCGACATCCGGCTGTTCACGACCCTCGTGCGCTTCAACGCGGTCTATCACGGCCACTTCAAGTGCAATCGCCGGGCGCTCGTCACGTACCCGGCGCTCTGGGCCTACACCCGCGACCTCTACCAGCACCCGGCTATCCGACCGACGGTCGATCTCGGGCACATCAAGGGGCACTACTACGGCAGCCACCCCTGGCTGAACCCGAGCCGCATCGTCCCCCTCGGCCCCGACCTCGATTTCGATGCGCCCTCGGGACGGGAGCGCCTGTCGAACTGAGCGACACGGACCGGTCCAGGCCGCCTTCGTGATCCATCGCCATGTCCGATGGATCGCATCGATATATACCGGCTATCGAACGACCCGGTGATCGAAGAAGAAGGGGCCGCAGAGGTCCCCGTCTCGGGACCGACCCGCACCCCGGGCGACCAGCGTCGCCCCCATCCGGAGAACGACGTTGAAGACCCTTCTCATCCCGACCATCGCGCTGACCCTCGCCTTGGCCGCCCCGGCCCTGGCCCAGACACCGCCGACGCGCGACCCCGCCCAGATCCAGGCCGGAACCTATGCCGTCGACGCCGGCCACACCCAGGTGGGCTGGAAGGTCTCGCACATGGGCTTCTCGAACTACCACGGCGGCTTCTCGGACGTGTCGGGCTCCCTGACCCTCGATCCGAAGAACCCGGCCCAGTCGAAGCTCTCGATCAAGATCCCGGTCGCCTCGGTCTCGACCACCAGCGACAAGCTCACCGGCGAGCTCAAGGGCGACCAGTGGCTCGACGGGGCCAAGTTCCCGGAGATGACCTTCGTGTCCACGAAGGTCGAGCCGCAGGGCAAGGACAAGGCGAAGGTACTGGGCAACCTCACACTGCACGGCGTCACGAAGCCCGTCACGCTCGACGTCACCCTGGTCGGCGCCGGCGCCAACCCGATGAGCAAGAAGTACACGGTCGGCTGCGACGCGACCGGCACGATCAAGCGCTCCGAGTTCGGCGTGAAGACCTACGTGCCCCTGATCGGCGACGATCTTCACCTCACCATCGCGGGCGCCTTCGAGCGTCAGGACTGACACCTGGGTCCGGGAGACGGAGGGCGGTCATGTCGGAAGCAACGCGGCGATACACCCGCGTGGCGATCCTGCTGCACTGGGTCAGCGCGCTCTGCGTGCTGGGCCTGCTCGGGATGGGCCTGCTCATGGTGCACGGGGACCTGGCGCCGATGCGCCGGTTCCAACTGTACCAGTGGCACAAGTCGGTGGGCATCACCGTCCTCCTGCTGACCGTCCTGCGTCTCGCGTGGCGTCTCGGTCAAAAGCCGCCGCCCCATCCTGACGGCATGCCGGCGCGTGAGCGCCGGGCGGCCGCGGCGGCCCACCTCGCCCTGTACGGGTTGCTGCTTGGATTGCCGCTCGCCGGCTGGGCCGTCGTTTCGCTCTCGCCCTTCAACATCCCGACGGTGCTGTTCGGGCAGATTCCATGGCCGCACCTGCCTCTCTCCGGACTCGTCGATCCCGCCGCCGGCGAGGCGGTGATGAAGTGGGTCCACGCCTACGGCGCCTGGTTCCTCGGCCTGCTCGTACTGCTGCACGTGGCGGCGGCGCTGCGCCATCACTGGGTTCTTCGCGACGACGTCCTGCGCCGCATGTCGCCGGCCCTGCGCGGCGCGGGCGGGCATCCCCTCACGAGATCATCGTCATGAACGTCCGTCACCTGCTCGTCCTGCTGGCCCTCCAGACGGTGCCGTCCCACGGGTTCGCCGCCGAGTGGCAGGTCGATCCTTCGAAGAGCGCGATCAGGTTCTCGGGTGTTCAGGTTGGGGTGCCGTTCACGGGGGGCTTCCAGCGCTTCGAGGCGGCGGTGGACTTCGACCCCGCCAAGCCCGAGACCGGCCACGCCACCGTCCTGATCGACCTGAGTTCGGCGAAGACCGGCGACGTCCAGCGCGACGAGGCGCTGCCGAAAAGGACTGGTTCGACGTCAAGGCGGAGGCGAAGGCCCGCTTCGAGGCGACCCGCTTCGTCGACAAGGGCGACGGCCGCTACGACGCGGTCGGCACACTGACCATCCGTGGCAAGAGCAAGCCCGTCACACTGCCGTTCCGTTTCACCCTCGACGGCGGGAAGGCGCACGCGGTCGGGCATCTCGACCTTGTCCGCACCGAGTTCGGTGTCGGCCAGGGCCCCTGGGCATCGGGGCAATGGGTGGCCCTGGAGGTGGGAGTCGACGTGGATCTCGTGGCATCAGCCGAGCCGGGAACATGACCCAAGCACGCCGAAGGTTCAGAGCTCGGCCGCTACGAGGTCTATGAAACGCCGGACCTTGGAGGCCAGGTGGCGCCGGCTCGGATAAAGCGCGCAGATCGGGACGGGGGGAGCTGCGTAGGCCGAGAGCACGGTCCGCAGGCGGTCGTTCGCGACGTCATCGTCGACAACGTAGCTCGGCAGGTAGGCCAGGCCAGCACCGGAGATGGCGGCATCCCGCAAGGCCTCGCCGCCATCCAGCGAGAGCCGCGCCCGTGGTCGGATCGAAGCGGTCCTGCCATCGATGGCGAAGCGCCAACCCCGGTGCTGGCCGGCGCTGAGATAGCTCAGGCAGGCATGGTCCGTAAGGTCGTCGGGATGCAGGGGCGGCGGTCGCGTGGACAGGTAGCCCGGGCTTGCCACGACGACATCCTGCTGCCGCGTCAGGGTCCTGGCGATCAGGCTGCCGTGCTCGCGGGGTTCCCCGATCCGGATCGCCAAGTCGTAGCCATCGTCGATGATGTCGTTGACCCGGTCGGTGAGGCTGACCTCGGCACGCAGCTTCGGCCACGACGCCAGGAACCGGTTGAGCACGGGCAGGATCACCACCCGTCCGAAGGTGGCCGGAGCCGTGAGGCGGAGTAGACCCTGCGGTTCGCCGCTCCCGTTGGCCATCGATAGCTCCGCATCCTCAAGATCGGAGAGGATTTGGGTGCATCGGTCGAGGAAGATACGGCCATCGTCCGTCAGGGCGAGACTTCGCGTCGTCCGATGGAACAGCCGCACGCCGAGGCGGCCCTCAAGCCGCCCCACGCTCTTCGCGATCCCGGATCTCGTCATCGCTCGGATGCGCGCGGCGGCGACGAAGCTGCCCGCTTCCGCCGCCGCCACGAACGCTGCGATGTCTCCGATGTTTCCTGATGACATGCGGTCTACCCGGTCCCCGGTGTGTTGACGCACATTCGCCAATCGTCCGCATATATGGGTCACCTGAACCGATTATCGGCGATAGGAAGCGCGTATCATGACCTTCAGCGATCTCGTGACCCAGCGGCTCGACCAGTGGGCCGGCAGCCTCCAGGACCTCGGCCCCGTCATCCTCGGCGAGAACAGGGACGTGACCCTGACTCAGATCCGGCGCTCCTACATCGACAAGATGGCGGAGCATCCGACGCCCGACGGCGTTCGGATCGAACCTGTCGACATGGGCGGCGTCCCGGGCACTCTCGTGACGCCGGAGGACGTCGCCGGCGACCGGGTGCTCTTCTACATCCACGGCGGAGCCTACATCGTCGGAGGACCGGGCGGATATTACGGCTTGGCCGGCGCCTTCGCCAAGGCGATGAAGGCGCGGGTCTACCTGCCGGATTACAGGCTCGCTCCGGAGCATCCCTTCCCGACCCCGATTGAGGATACCTTCGCCGCGTACCGTTGGTTGATCGACCAGGGCCAGGACCCACGGTCGGTCACCTTCGCGGGCGACTCCGCGGGCGGTGCCATGGTGGTCACGGTGATGGTCATGGCCCGCAACGCCGGCGTGCCGCTACCCGCGGGCGGGGCCGCCCTCTCCCCGTGGGCGAACCTGGAGCATACCGGCGCATCCATGTTCAACCGCGAGGGCCTCGATCCGCTGAACACCAAGGCGGGCCTCGACCTGATGGCTCGAACCTTCCTCGGCGGCGCCCTCCCGAACAGCCCAGAGGCTTCGCCGGTTTTCGCCGACGTCCGAGGGCTACCCCCGATCCTGGTGCAGATCGGCGAGGCCGAATTGATGCTTAGCGACGCCATCCGGCTCGCATCGCACCTGGGCGAGAACCGCGTTCGCGTCTCGCTGGAGATATGGCCCGGCATGTTCCACGTCTGGCACATGTTCCACGCCGAACTTGCGGACGGACAGGCGGCGGTGGCGAACGCCGCTTCGTTCCTCGGACAGGCCATCTGTTCGGCGCGCGTCGGATCGTGAACGAACGAACCGCATGCGCTTCGTAGGCGGTCATCGAAGTCGGGCTGCGCGACCACTTGAGGGATGCCGCCGGGAGGGATCGACCTCTTGCATCCCCTGAATGCCGACTGACGGCTTCGCGACTCAGGCGCCCGAAAGCGGACGGACCGCAAACCACCCAACCCGGTCGTAGAGCGGACGGACGGGTCCCGACCCAACCCAGCCGCCAAACTCGTCATCAGCGCTTCCCATAAGCGGTCGTCCGTCGGCCGTCCGGCCACTACGGCTCGGGACAGGCCCGGACTTTAGCTTTTGGGCAAGAAGCGGACGATCCGCATTCTACCTGCGACCCCGATATTGAAATAGTACGCCATCGTCCTATTTCATTCCGATGCATGCTACGACCGTCCGACAATCCGATTGCAGGGTCCTTCTTTGGCTTGCCGAAGATCTGAGGCTTGAGGACAACCTTGCCCTCCGGCGGGCCATGACCGGCTACGGGGGCTTCACGGTGCTGCGCATCGCCCCGGAGGGGCGGGGGCGACCCAGGCGGACTCCGCATCGGCGCGCCCTTGAGGAGGCAGCCGAGGCGCGACTTGAGGCGCATTTCTCGGCCAAAGGCATACCTTTCGAGGTGCGCGGCCCTGGTGACGACACGTCCGTCGCGGCGGCCTGTCGGCGGCATGGATGTTCCGTGGTCATCCGCAACGCCGCCGATGGCATGGCCGCGGAACTTGCCCATCACCGGCGATGGGCGGACGAGTTGGCGGCGGCTTGCATCCCGTTGCTGACCGTCAACGGCGAGATGATCCGTCGCAAGGGAGCGGGCGGAGCTAGACCCGACGTGCCGTTCCTGTCCGATGCGGTCGAGGTCGCACCGGGGGCGCTGCCGGACGATCACCCGATAGCCTTGTTGCGGGCCTTCCTCAGGGTCCTGCCGGAGCGGGATTACCTGGCCAGCATGTGGATGCCGGGCCGAGACCGGCTGAGCACAAGCCTACTATCGACCCACTTTGCGGCGGGCACCTTGTCCAGCGACAGGGCGAGGGCCGAAACGGAGGCGGCGGAACGCGCCAGGCATCGCGCGAACCCGGGTCAGGCCCGGACAGTCGCGGGGAAATCCTTCGGCGCCTTCAAGGGGCGCGTCCGCTACCGTCCCGGCTTCCTGACGACCTTCTCCCGCTATGAGGACGATCTGCGTCCGCTCCCGATCACGCCGGAGATGCGGCGCAGGGTCGAAGTTTGGCGGGACGGGTGCACCGGCATCCCCATGCCTGATGCGGCCATGCGCGAGCTGAAGGCGACCGGCTGGATCAATTTCCGCCTCCGTCAGCTTGCCGCCTCTTATGCGGTGCAGCTCCTGGGCTTGCCTCCGTTCGAGGTCGGAACGGTACTGGCGGAGTTGTTCGACGACTACGAGCCCGGCATCACCTGGCTCCAGGTCGCGATCAACGACGGCCGGGTCAATCAGGATCGTGGGCCGCGCATCCTGAACCCGGTCAAGCAAGGCCGCGACCTCGACCCCGACGAGAGCTACGTCCGCGCCTGGTTGCCCGAACTGGCCAGCCTTCCGGCCGGGTTCGCCCACGAGCCATGGCTGCATCCCGCATCACCCCTGCCGCCGCCCCTGGTCGACCACCTGGCCGCCGCTCGCGCGGCTTGGGGGGCGAAGTCACCCGCGCTCGGGGCGCGTCCTGTTCACGAAACCCCATCGTTCGATTTCGGCGAAAGGAATGCCCCCAGATGATTGAGAAGCACACCTTCGACTTCCTGAAGGGCATCGCGGCCCACAACGACAAGGAATGGTTCGAGGAACATCGGGACGACTACGAGCGTGCGAAGTCCAACCTCGTCGAGGTGGCAGGTCTCCTGATCGACGCGGCATCACGCTTCGATCCCAAGGTGAAGAAGGCGAACGCCGAGCCGACGAAGTGCGTGACCCGCATCAACCGGGACATGCGCTTCGCCAAGGGCAAGCCGCCGTACAAGACGGACCTGTTCGTGATGCTCAACGGTGTCGGCGACTACCAGGGGTCGGCCTCGTACTACCTCCATGTCGAGCCCGGGGCCTGCTACGCGGGTGGGGGCATCTTCACGACCGAGCCGAAGGCGCTCGACAACATCCGCAAGCGGATCGCGGCCTCGGTGCCGAAATGGACCGGTGTCGTCGAGTCCCGCGAGATGAAGGCGATGTTCCCCGACGGGCTGACGAGCCCTGGCGAGCTCAAGCGGGCGCCTCAGGGGTACGATCCCGACCACCCGGCCATCGAGTACCTGCGCTTGAAGGGGTTCTGCGCCAACCGCAAACTGACGAACAAGCAAGTCCAGGGTGACGACGCCCTCGATGTGGTCGTCGAGACCTTCGCGGCGGCCCAGCCCCTCGTGGCCTACCTCAACGACGCCATCGTCGGCTGACGGACCTGATCGAAAAACCGGAACCGGCCAGGAACCATGGGCCGAAACGCGACTTCTCATAATAGTACGACATCGTCCTTTTAATGCTCCAAGTATGGTGCGCGGACCGCTCCGCTCCCGGCGTGGCGGACCACACGACCCAACAGACAGGCAGTTCGAATGTCCCGCGAGACGATCAAGACTTGGTACATCGCCGGCCTCCAGGCCTACCGTTCGGCCTCTGAGCAGGGCAAGGCGGCAGCCTCGCAGGCCGAGGGGCAGTTCACCGATCCGGAGTTCAAGAAGCTGGCCGGCGAAGGCGCGGCGCTGTGCGGCCGCCAGCAGCAGGCGATGATCGACTTCCTCAAGGAGCTCGACACCCAGCCGAACGACTTCAAGGACCGTATCCAGGCCGGCATCGCCGAAGGCACTGAGATGTCCGTCAAGGCTGCCCAGGACGACGAGACACGCGACGTCGCCATCGGCTTCGGTGCCCGAGCCGGCCTGACCTACGTGGCCACAGCGTTCCAGTGCCACGTGATTTACGCGAAGGCACTCGGCCTCTCGAAGCAGGCCGAGGAGTTCGAGCGCCTCGGCCAGGAGAGCAAGGCGCTGGAAGAGCGTTACGCAAAGGCCGCCGAGGCCGCGGTCGGCAAGCAGGCCGCCTAGCACTCGGGCGATAGGGATCACGGGGCCTTCGGCCTCGTGATGACGGCGACCGGCCGGCGCTCCGCCCCCTCGCGCAGGTCGCTCGCCGCTCACCATCACAGATGGACGGCCGTGCGGGACGCCTTGGCTTGGCCGTTCGCACGCACCACCTTCGGTGCATGCGTCCCCCAGCGAAATCGGCTCCGATCTTGGACCAATCCGGCAAGCGTACCCCCGTCCATTCGTCGCCGGACCGCCCGCGGCGTGGACGCCCGCGCGCCGACCAGGCCGGGCAGATCGAGGAACGCATCATCACTGTCGCCTCGTCCCTGTTCCTGGAGCAGGGGTTCGGTCGCACGACGGTCGACCAGATTGCGGAGCTCGCCCACACGGGCAAGACGACGCTGTACGGGCGCTTCCCGACCAAGGAGGCCCTCTTCTCGGCGGTGGTGCTCCGCTACGTCGACGTGTTGCAGGCCCGGATGGCCATCGTGCCCACGAGTGGGTCGTTGAAGGAGCGTCTCGTCCAGGTCGGCATCGAGCTCGCGAACCTCACCCTTGCCGAGGAGAGCATCGCCCTGATGCGCCTAACCATCGCCGAGGCGAAGGCATTTCCCGAGCTAGGTCGTGAGGGATTCCGGATCGGTTTCGGGGGGTGCGTCAGCTGCATCGCCGAATGCCTGGCGACGGATGCCTCCGACGCAGCGCTGGCCGAGGCCACCCCGACGGCGGTGCGGTTCGTCGAGATGGCCCTCCACCCCCTCTACATGCACGCCTTCTCCGGTGCAGACCTTTCCGGGTTGTGCGAGCGGGCGACCCGAGACGTGCCCGAAGTCGCCGAGATCCTGTTGAGCGGACGATGTTGATGTCCGCTTGAAGCATTTGGCGACCGAAAACGGTCTCGCCGCTTCCACCCAACCCAGTCGTTGACCTCTGCCTCAACAGGCTGGGCGCGGACCTTCTGAGGGTCGGCAAGGGGCCGGGAGTGGGCCCAGGGAACGGGTTCTATCCGTCAGATTTCCTCCACTAGAGATACCTGAGCCAGGCGATCTCGCGTCGGGATGCCTTGAAGCGCGAGAACCAGGCCGTCGGCCAGTAGAGGGGCACGACCAAGCCGACGTACCAGACCAGCACCCAGCCGTAATCTGCCACGCCGAACACGCTGCCCTGCGTCGGGCCCCAGATGGCGGCGGCACCGTGATACAGGAGCCGCAGGATCGTCAGGTGGAGCAAGTAGAAGAACATCGGCGCACCGCCGAACACTGCTAAGGCCGCGACGACTGGGGCGTCGCGCCTTCGTTCAAGCGCGACGACGAGCAGCGCCCCGATCCCGAGCGTCAGCAGCAGGAACAGCAGCGAAGGGGGATACTTCGTCAGCGAAACGAAGCTCATCGTGGTTCGAAGCGCGTCGCCCTCGACGGCGAACCAGGGCATGTCGCCGTAGCCGTTCGCCAGACGTAGGATCACGAAGGCAATGAACATCCCGCAGCCGAGAGCCACAAACCGGCGCTCGCGGGTTTGCGCCGCGACGGTGGGCAGAAACCACGGGCCGACCGCGTAGCCGAGCACAATCACGCCAATCCACGGGAGCACGGGATAGGTCGTCTTGGCGACCAGCCCGAACGGCAGCGCGATGACGTCACGCTGGTGCAGCATCGCCCAGACCGGGAAGAACGGTTGGTGAGGCTGGAGGTGGATCGGGTCGAGGAGGTTGTGGCCACCGACGATCAGCAGTCCGACCGCGAGGAGGACAGGGCGTGGAAGGCCGACCAGCACCGCCAGGACGATCATGCAGACGCCGATGCACCAGATCACCTGCAGCCAGAGCGTCGGACTGGCGACGCCCCAGTACAGTTCCGAGAGGTAGAGGACCTCCAGCGCCATCAGCACGAGCCCACGCTTCAGCAGGTAGGCCCGTGTCTCCGCCAGTGTATGCCTGGTACCGAACAGGTACGCAGCCACGCCGGTCAACGCGATGAAGATGGGCGCGCACAGGCTGACGAGGAGGCGGGCCAGGGCCACGGCCGGCAGGGCAGCCCGTGCGTCGACCGGGTCGGCCACGGGTACGTGCAGGAACCAGGTCTCGCG
Source organism: Methylobacterium sp. WL19 (assembly GCF_008040005.1). Taxonomy (NCBI): domain Bacteria; kingdom Pseudomonadati; phylum Pseudomonadota; class Alphaproteobacteria; order Hyphomicrobiales; family Methylobacteriaceae; genus Methylobacterium; species Methylobacterium sp. WL19. The sequence continues at coordinate 1,999 of NZ_VRVC01000041.1, read as the reverse complement.
CAGGTGATCGAGGAGCATCAGTACCATCACCAGTCCGCGTAGGGCATCGATGGAGGCGATGCGGGCGGACAGGGGCGATAGACTGACCGACGCCTCTGGCGGCTCCGGACGCTCGCCCATCAGAACCGCGCCGTCATGCTGACGGTGACGCGCCGCGGTTCACCGACGCCGACCCAGAAGGTGTTGTAGGAGCGCTCGTAGTAGGTCTCGTCGAAAATGTTGTCGACGTTCAGCCCGAAGCGCAGGTTCTCGTAGCGGTAGTAGGCCAGCGCGTCCGTCAAGACGTAGCCCGGCAAGCGGAAGCTCTCGACGCCGCTGTCGCCGAGCCGCGAGCCGATGGCGCGGAACCCGCCGCCGATCCCAAAACCCTTCCAGTCGCCCGCCTGGACCTCGTAGATGCCGAGCAGCGAGCCGCTGTGGCGTGGAATGTTGAGCAGCGGTGATCCGACCCTTAGCACCTCGTCGCGGGTGACCGCCGCGTCGATGAAGGCGTATCCGCCAATCACCCGGAACTCGGGCGTGACCTGCCCAACCAGGCTGACGTCGAAGCCCTGGCTGCGCACCGCCCCGGCGGCGATCTGGAAGAAGAAGTCTGCCGGGTCGGTGGTGAGTACGTTCTCCTTCTCGATGTGGAAGGCGGCGGCCGTCACGCTGAGGCCGTCGAACAGGTCGAGCTTGGTCCCGACCTCGTAGGCGAACCCGGTCTCGGGCGCGAAGGGCCGCGACGCGCTATCGAAGCCGGTGTTGGGGCGGAACGAGGCGGCGACGTTGCCGTAGAGCGCCAGGAACGACAGCGGCTGGTAGACGAGACCGGCCCGCGGCGAGAAGCCGGTACGGTCCTGCTCGGTGCGTTCGTTCGCGACCTTGTCGCGGAAGGTCTGGTTGTAAAAGTCGGTGCGGTTGCCCAGCAACAGCTTCCATTCCGGGCTCAGGGCGATCTGGTCCTGGAGGTAGACCGCCGTGTTGCCGACGTTCTCGCTGGCGCTGTAGCGGCGCGTGAACGGAGGCTTGGCCTGCCCGTAGACCGGGTTGAACAGGTCGATGGCGAAGGGGTCGAGACGCGGGGTCGAGCGCAGCAGGTTCTCGGTGCTGTTGTAGCGCTCGTGCTCCAGGCCGAGCAGCAGGGTGTGGGCGATGGGCCCGGTCTCGAAGCGCCCGACGAGTTCGGCCTGGCCGATGGCGACGCCCCAGGTGAAGTCGTGCTGGCGGAACTCGCGCAAGAGCGTGCGCCCGTCGTCGAGGATCCCGGTCGCGCCGGTCTGCAGGCCGGTGAGGCTACCGGTGTTGAGGTGCGTGGCGACCCGCAAATGCCAGTTGGTGTTGAAGGCGTGCTCCAGCCGCACCTGCAGCAGCGCGCTCTCGGACACGGAATCGTCGCCCGGCTCGCCGAAGAAGCGTGAGCGCGGGACGAGGCCGAGGCGGTTGTTCACCGCGACGGTGCCGCGGTCGAAGGTCTGGCGGTTGCGCAGGTACTGCGCCTCGAACGTGATCTTGGTGTCGGGGGTGACCTGCCAGCTCACCACCGGCGCCAGGAGCACCCGGTCGCCGTCGACGTAATCGCGAAAGCTGTCCTGGCGGGCGAGCGCGCCGTTGAAGCGATAGAGGACGCTGCCGTCCTCGCTCAGCGCGCCGCCGGCATCGACCGTGGTGCGGGCGGTGCCGAAGCTGCCGAACAGCGTGCCCATCTCGACGAAGGGTCGCGCTACGGGCTGCTTGGTCAGGATGTTGACGGTGCCCCCCGGATCGCTGCGGCCGTAGAGGGCTCCGGCCGGGCCCTTCAGGACCTCGATGGACTGGACGTTCTGGGTGTCGGGGGCGCCGTTGTAGCCGCGGGCGATGTTGAAGCCATTGAAGAAGATGTCCTGGGTCGCGAATCCCCGAACGGAGTAGAGGGCGAGGTTCTGAGCGCCAAAATCGTTCTGCTTTCCGACCCCGGGCACGTAGTCGCGCGCGCGCTCGACGCGGGTCGCGGCTGTGTCAATCAGGACTTCCCGGGGGA
>NZ_VRVC01000040.1:0-36483 GCF_008040005.1 Methylobacterium sp. WL19 | reverse complement strand
GCCACGGGTGCCGCCACGGGCGTCGTGGCCGGTACGCTCAGCGGCGGCCCTGTCGGCGCCGTCGAGGGGATCGGCAGCGGCGCGAGCCGTGGCGCCGCCGCCGGCAGCCAGGCCTTCAACGGCGATGTCGACACCACCGCCGGCACCACCATGGTCCCGGTCGATCCGCAGCAGCAGGCCATGCTCTCCGAGCTCGCCGCCGCTCCGGCCGGCCCGCGCTTCGACCGTCTCTACGGCCAGATCCAGGTGCGGTCGCACGAGGCGGCCATCGGCATGTACCAGTCCTACGCCCAGACCGGCACGAACCCGGCCCTGCGCGCCCATGCCGAGCAGGCGCTGCCGGTGCTCCAGCAGCATTACCAGATGGCGCAGCGCCTCCCCGGCGCCCGCTAAGGGGTTGAAACCCACCGCCGGTCGATGGGCCGGCGGTGGAACGGATGCACTAAAAAACGCCGGGCCGATGAGGCCCGGCGTTATGTTTTTGCGTGCATCTCACCGGATCGGGTGATGGCCCCCGTATCCGGCAGGATACGGGGGCTCAGGATATGTGGGCCGATGCGATCAGACTTCGCTGCTGTGCATCAGGGAGGCCGGGGTCATCGTCTTTCCGCCGCCATCGACGGCGGGCTCGAAATCACCCGTCTCGGGATTGCGCAGGAGAAGCTCGCCATGGGCGATGCCGAAATGCGCGCCGTGGAGCGCCAGGCGGCCATCGGCGACGCGCTCGCGCACGAAGGGGAACGTCATCAGGTTCTCGAGGCTCTGCGCCACGGTGGCGTATTCGAGGCGCGTCAGGTGGTCCGGTCCCTTCTGCACCTTGAGCTTCTCCTCAGCGCCCTTCACCAGGGAGACCCATTTGCCGATGAAGTCGCTCGTCGAGAGCGGGCCTGGCGGGTTTGCGTAAGCCTTGATGCCGCCGCAGGTGGCGTGGCCCAGAACGACAATGTGCTTCACTTCCAGGGCCTGGACGGCGAACTCGATGGCCGCCGAGGTGCCGTGATACTCGCCGCCCTCCTCGAAGGGGGGAACGAGGTTGGCCACGTTGCGGATGATGAAGAGTTCGCCCGGTCCGGTATCGAAGATGACTTCCGGCGAAACGCGGCTGTCACAGCAGCCGATCAGCAAGACTTCCGGGCTCTGCCCTTGTGCCAGGGCGGCGTAGCGTTTGGCCTCGTGGGACAAGCGTCCATCGAGGAACGACCGGTATCCTGAGGTCAGCTTTTGTGGGAACATGCGTTTTCCTTCCTTGAGCGCTGTTGTTGGGGGTCGCCGTGACAACCCGGTTCTCGACATTCAGCCTCGACTAGCGAGACCTGTGCCGTATCTGGTTCCGAGGCCCTATCTGGCCCAGTCTCGGGCCGGTGGCCCAGTGCGGGGTCACACCTGATGCCAGGTCAGGGTGACGGGCGGCTCGGGCCGCTCGCCCGACGCGATGCGTCTGGCCAGGCGAGCGAGGCCCGCGGGCTCGATCCGTTCACCGCTGGCCTCCAACTCGTCGAGCGTCCACCAGCGCGTGCCGAGGACCGTGCTGTCCTCGGTCTCGGCGAGGCGGCTGGTATCGACCTCGTCGCTGGGCAGACGCACGACGAAATAGCGTTCGCGGGCATCACGCGGCTTCGGGAACAGAAAGAACGGACCGTCGCAGGCAGCGACCTGCGGCCCGATCTCGGCATCGAAAACCCCGATTTCCTCGCCGAGTTCCCGAAGGCAGGCTTGCGCGTGGCTTTCGCCGGGCTCCAGCCCGCCACCGGGCATGAACCAGAAGGTCCGCTCCTCCGGCCTCGATGGATCGATGGGGCGTTGCGCCTCGTAGGCGATCAGGAGCAGCCGGTCCTGCGGGTCGAAGACGAGGGCACGGGCGACGTGGCGCAGGGGAGGCGCACCGGACCCTTGGCTGGACTCGGGTTCGGGGGGCTGGGTCGACGAGGGACGAATCATGACGACGGTCTAGCAGGGAATCGGACCCTCGCCAGCAGGCGCCCAGATCACCACGGGCAGGCCGTGACGGTCGCGTCCCGGCGGGTCGGGCATCGGGATGGCGCGTCCGAGGACGATGTCGCGGGCGACGACCAGGGCGGCGAGGGCGTCGAGGTGATCGTCGGCCCCTACGCCCGCCGATCTGCCTGCGTCCACGATCGCTGCGGGTAGACCGGCCCTTCGCAGGAGCGCGCGGCGCTCTTCCAGCCCTTCCCGACGCCCCGGCCCCTTCTTGGCCGATGCCAGCGGACGGTCGCCGTTGAGGCGGCGGAACGCCACTTCCGGGTGAACCTCGTGAACCCGCTCGCGCAGCGGCGGCCGCGCCAGGAGCAGGTCATCCACCTCGCGGATGTAGCGGGTGATGTTCCAGCACTGGATCGAGGGTGCGAAGGGAGGGACGCTGGCGGCGCGGGAGAGCGCCTTGGCCTCCTCGTAGCTGTCGGCATGGACCGCTGCCCGTGGCGGCACCGGGAAGACGCTGGATCGCCCGCCCGCGAGATAGGCCCTGGCCGCGCGGTCGGCGACCCGGCCGCCGCCCTCGACGCGGTCGGGCAGGCCGATCGGGACGTCGATCCCGACGCAGACCGGGGATTCCGGCCCGTCCAAGATATCGGAGACGCGGGCAAAGCGCCCGGCGCGGTAGCGGCCGGGATCGTCGAGATCGAGGAGGGCTCCGGCCCAGGCGCCGCGGCAGCCGTCGAGTCCGGCGATCCAGCGCGTCATGCGAGCCCCGCGAACCGCGACGGCTCTGGCGGGTTGATGCTGCTCACGGACGGCCGGCTTCGAGGGCCGTCCCGTCGCACCGGATAACGCCGCCGCCGGCGGCACGCTTCACAGGATCGTTCCATGGACATCGCCGTCGACAAGGTCACCGAGATCATCCTCCGGGTCAGGGCGCTCGACGTGAAGGAGGGTGCCACCGACCCCGATTCGGGCTCCAACCCGATCGATGACGGCTCCACCGACGTGCTCACGTCGGGCACCGACGATGCCACGGAATCGGAGGTCCGTTCGATGATCTCCGGCCTCAACGACGACGAGCGGGCCAATCTCCTCGCCCTTCTCTATGTCGGGCGCGGCGACATGGAGGCGGAGGAATGGGGTGAGGCCGTGCGCTTCGCCCGCGAACGCGAGGCGGTGGGCGAGGGGGCGCTGCACGAGATCATGGCCTCGCCCGATGCGGGCGATCTCCTCGACGAAGGGCTCGCCGCCCTCGGGATCAGCCAGGACGTCTCGGAGGCTTGAGACCGGACGGTGGTGAGCCGGCCTCATCACCATCCGCCCGCGTGGTGGCTCGTGTCCCCGCCGAACCCGTCGTAGTCGACTGGTGCGGTTCGGCGTGGCGCCGGGGCAACGATCTCCCGTTTCCGCAATCATGCCCCGAAATCCACAGCGTTAACCTTTTATTAACCCGACGATTGCCGATCCAACGTGGCCGTGAGACGTTCGTTAACAACAGATTAACGAGACGAGCGGCGGCCATGCGGATCGCGATTTCGAAGTTCCACGATGCGGTGCACGCCCTCAAGCGCGGCATCGGTGGTTTGGGTCTGCTCTCCGGCCTGGCGGTCGCGTCCCTCGCCGCCATGCCGAACCTCGCCTCCGCTCAGACCCTGGCCTCGCTCCCCAGCGTGGCGAGCACCATCTCCACCACCGGTGCCGCCCGCCCGATCAGCGCCTGGGTCACCTTCTGCGAGACCTACGCCTCCGAATGCGCGGTGAATGTCTCGGAGCCCGCGACGATCAGCCTGACGCCGGGTGTCTGGAACACCATCGTCTCGGTGAACCGCCGCGTGAACAAGTCCATCCGTGCCGTCACCGACATGGACCAGCTCGGCATGGCCGACCGCTGGGATCTGGCCGAATCCGGTGCCGGCGATTGCGAGGATTTCCAGCTCCTGAAGCGCAAGCTCCTCGCCGAGGCCGGCCTGCCGCGCCGGGCCATGCGGATGACGGTGGTCATTGACGAGAAGGGGGAGGGGCATGCCGTCCTCACCCTGATCACCGACCGGGGCGACCTCATCCTCGACAACAAGACCAACAGCGTGCTGCCCTGGCGTCAGACCGGCTACACTTTCATCAAACGCGAGAGCCAGAATGCCATGGCCTGGGTGTCCCTCGGCCGTGCCGCGTCGCCGGTGACCACAGCCAACCGCTAGGAGCGGGATTCGCTGGGACGAGCCGTCCCGGAGGGAGATCGCATCAAAGGCGATACATTAGCGACTTGTTAAGCGCGTGCGGGTGAGGGTTGCCGGGTTCGGGAATCCCTCGCCATGACGAAGCTGAGCCGCTCGCCCGCAGCCTTGCTGCTGGCCGCCATCCTGCCCCTGTGCTGCACGGCCCCCGCCTCGGCCCTGAATTCCGACGTCGGTGCCCTGCACGCCTCCTGGCGCGGATGCCTGCATCGGAATTTCGACTTGCAGGCACTCGTGACGAGCCGGACGCTGGCCGTCGAGTCGGCCGTGAAATCCTGCCGTGCCAGCGAAGCGGCTTATCTCGCCGCCCTGTCGACGTCCCCCCTGGTGGATGACGAGGACGTATCCCGGGTCCGTCCGGCCCTGATCCAGCGCGCCAAGGGCTGGCTTCTCCAGAAGGCGAGCGGCACGCGCCCGCTCTAACGCCTCGTCAGGCCGCCCTGGGACCCCGCCTGCCTTCGACCCGCCCGCCCATGACCAGGGCGGCCAGCGCCTCGGCGGTCATGGCCCGGCCGTAGAGATAGCCCTGGCCCTCGCGGCAGCCCATGATGCGCAGCATCGTGTCCTGCTCGATCGTCTCGATTCCCTCCGCGATGACATCCAGGCCGAAGCTCTGAGCCATGCCGAGCACGGCCCGGACGATCTCCGCGTCGTGCCGATCCGTGAGGATGTCCCGCACGAAGCCGCGGTCGATCTTCAGGCGCGTCAGCGGGAAACGCTTGAGCGAACTCAGCGAGGCATAGCCCGTGCCGAAATCGTCGAAGGCGATGGAGACGCCGTGCCGATGGAGCTCGCGCAACGGGTCCAGCAGGAAATCGTCGGTCTGAAGGGCGATCCGCTCCGTCACCTCGATTTCGAGCAGGCTCGGCGGCAAGGCGTGGCGTTCCAGGGCGCCGATCACCTCGCGAGCCAGCCGTCCCGTCCTGAGATGAGCCCCGAACAGGTTCACGGCGACCCGCAAGGGAGGCAGGCCGAGGGCGCGCCAGAGCGCGGATTGCCGGCAGGCATCGTCGACGATCCATCGGCCGATGGAGGCGGCGAGGGGATGGGCTTCGAGGGCGTCGATGAAGGCGGCCGGCAAGAGCAGGCCGCGGGTGGGATGCTGCCATCTCAGCAGGGCCTCGGCGCCGATGACCTGTCCCGAATCCAGCTCGACCTGCGGCTGGTAGTGCAGCACCAGTTCGGCACGCTCCACCGCTCGGGTCAGCTCGTCGTGGAGCGTCCGCCGGGCGACCACCGCATTGCGCATGGATTGTTCGAACAGGCGAAAGCAGCGCCGTCCGTCACGCTTGGCCTGGTAGAGGGCCAGATCCGCATCGGCGATCAGCTCGTCCCGGACGGTTCCCGGCCCGCCTATCGCCGCGCCGATGCTGAGACCCACATGGAAGACGTGCCCTGCCACCGGGAACGGGGTCTGGAACGCCTCCAGGATCTGCGCGGCCAGGGCCCCCGCATCGAGCGGGCTGCCCCGGCCCGGCAGGAGCAGCGCGAACTCGTCCCCGCCGAACCGGGCCACCGTGATCTGGGCGGTGACCCAGGACGACAGCCGAACCGCCACGGCCTGGAGCAGCACGTCCCCGACGGCGTGGCCCAGGCTGTCGTTGACCTCCTTGAAGCCGTCGAGATCGAGCAGCATCACCGTGGCGTACTGGTCCGTCGTGAGGCTGGCGTCCAGGCGCTCGTCGAAGAGGGCGCGGTTGGTGAGGCCGGTCAGCTTGTCGTGGTGGGCGAGTTGAACCAGCTTGGCGTCGCGGGCGCGCCACTCGCTGATGTCGCGGATGACGGCGCCCATCCCGATCCCGCCGGGTCCCTGCCAGATCGACATCGAGAACTCGATCGGGAACGTGCGACCGTCGCGGTGCAGCGCTGTCAGTTCGATGGTGCGGCCGGCGAGGTGTGACGCCCCCCCGGAGGCGATCCGGCGAAGCCCCGCTTTGTGGGCGGCGCGGAGCGGCTCGGGAATGATGATCTCGGCGGGCCGGCCGACCATCCCGCCCGCGCCATGGCCGAACAAGGCCTCGGCCGAGGGATTGCAGAAGGTGATCGTGCCCGTCCCGTCCACCACGAGCAGGGCATATTCGGCGGCCTGAGCGAAGCCGATCGCCGCCGCGTTGGCCAGTTGCGCCCGTCGAATCTCCAGCCGGTCCATGACGAGGCCGGCGAAAGCGGCGAGCTTCGACCGCTCGGCATCGTCGAAACCGTCGCGCGGTTTCGTGTCGAGAACGCCGAGCGAGCCGATGCAATGCCCCTCGGCCGTGATCAGAGGCGCGCCGGCATGGAACCTGACGCCCGGCAGGTCGCGGAAGAGGAGCCCCTCGTCGTCCGCGTTTACCACCACGATCCCGGACTGCGTGAGGACGCGCTCGCATGGCTGGCCGTGTCGCGGAAGGCGGTGAAGATCGACGCCGATCCGGGCCACGAGCCACGAGACCTCGTCGTCCACGAGGGAAACCCAAGCCATCGGCATGCCGAGGCTCGCCGCCGTCACCGCGACGATGCGTTCGAGGCCGGCATCCGGGGCGGCGCCGATCACGTGGCAGGAGCGCAGAGCGGTCAGACGCTCGGCGTCGTCCGTGGGGGCCGTTCGGTCGTCGGTTCCGGCGGGTGCCGATGGTGAAGGAATCATGGAATCGGCACCGAACATGAGCGGTTTCGATGGGGATACTCTGTCAAATGCTAACAGACCGTGCCGCAAGGGCTCGCAGGTATCGATGTCGTTGGTGTGTTCAAGATACCGCTTTCATGGGGCGAAGGCAGGACGATCGGCCGTCTTCGGAAGAACAGGTCAACAATCCTGACGGATATTGCGGAACCTCTTGGGAGGCGGTCGACGATACCTCAAACATCAGATGTGGCTACGGTTCCACCCATGGGCCCACTTGAGGCGACATTGGTCACGTGCGTCGTTTTTCAGACCGAGAGACGTCTGGGTAAATGCTGCGCGATGATCAATCAAATATCCGAAATCCTATTAAAATCTCTTAACCATGTCGAAAAATCACCGCAAACCAAACCTTTGATAATGGCTTGATGTATATCTATCGTTCCATCAGATTTCGATCCGACGGAGGTCAATCATGGCGCATTCGATCTACGTGAGGAAGATCGGCGAGGGCTGCGAGAGTTCCTGGAAGACTCTGGCCCATGCCATCCAGACGCGGAGCGAGGCGGTCATGCTCGCCCGGAGACTGGCATCGTCCTATCCGGAATCGGGTGCGGATCCCTTCAAGCGGGTGTTCTGGTTCCGCGACCGGACCGGGCTGCACGAGATCCGGGCCTCCCCCGAAAGCTAATTCCGGATCGCTCTTCCTGTGCGGTGAGAGCTTGAAACGGGAGGGGGGCGGCGGTATCGCCGGGCGGCCGGTGCATCGAGCCACGGCGTCAGGAGATCGCCGCGCCATGACCGAGATCCGTCCGCGTCGCAGCGTCCTTGCCATGCCCGGCTCCAATCCACGGGTCCTGGAGAAGGCGCGCGGCCTGCCCACCGACGTCGTGATGATCGATCTGGAGGATGGCGTCGCCCCCGAAATGAAGGCGGAGGGACGGGACGCCGTCGCCGCCACGGTGGCTTCTCGGCCCTATGGGCGGCGCGAGGTCGTGGTCCGCATCAACGGCCTCGACACGCCATGGGGGGAGGCCGATCTCGCGCGCATCGCCCCTGCCGGGCCGGACGCGATCGTGATCCCGAAGGTCTCCGGACCCGATGCCCTCGTGGCGGTCGGCTCGCGCCTGCGCCGCCTCGGCGCGCCGGACCATACCCGCGTCTGGGCGATGATCGAGACGCCGTTGGCGATCCTCCACATCGCCGAGATCGCCAGCGCCGCCCGCGACGTGGATACGCGCCTGTCGTGCCTGCTCGTCGGGCCGAACGACCTCGCCAAGTCCAGCCGGGTCCGGCTCGGAATGCCGGGCCGTCCGGCCCTGATGCCGTGGCTGATGAACGTGGTCATGGCAGCCCGAGCCTACGAGGTCGACGTGATCGACGGCATCTACAATGCCTTTCGCGATGAGAGCGGGTTCAGGGCCGAGTGCGAGCAGGGCCGCGACAGCGGCTTCGACGGCAAGATGCTGATCCATCCCGGCCAGATCGCCACCGCCAACGAGCTGTTCGGTCCCTCGGAGGCCGAGATCGAGGAGGCGCGGGCGATCATCGCCGTCTTCGCCGAGCCGGAGAACCGGACGCGCGGGGCCATCGCCTTTCGTGGCCGGATGATCGAGCGGCTCCATGCCGTGGAGGCGTCCCGGATCGTCGCCCTCGCCGACGCCATCGCGGCACGGGCGGCGTGAGCGGCGCGCCTCCGACTGCTCCCCCGGCGGTCGATCTGCGAATCCGCGACCCGAGATTGCGGGAATGGGGCTTTCCGCGCTGGGGCTCGGCGGCGGCGGCGGGACTCGACCTCCATGCCTGCCTCGACGAGCCCGTGACCCTGGCGCCGCAGGCCCCCGCAATCCTGATCCCGGCGGGGTTCAGTGTGCTGATCCGGGATCCGGACTGGTGCGGCCTCGTCTTCCCGCGCTCCGGCCTCGGTCACCGCGAAGGGCTGGTGCTGGGCAACGGGACCGGCGTCATCGATGCGGATTACGAGGGGCCGCTCATGATCTCGGCCTGGAACCGCAACGCCGACCCGGCCGCGACGATCGTCATCCGCCCCGGCGACAGGATCGCGCAACTGGTCTTCACCCGCGTGACGCGGCCGGCCTTCACCATCGTCGACGCCCCTGATCTCGACGAACCCGGCCCGCAATCCGGGCGCGGGCAGGGCGGCTTCGGATCGACGGGCCGACGCTAGCCGCGACACGGCGGGCGCGCCGCGCCCGACCATGCTGAGCGATCCGTGTACGCCATAACCCTCTGAAGCCGCCGAAATGTGGACCCCGGGGGCGTACCGGGGCAAGACACGACCGTCAGTGGCGTGTCCAACCACCTGCTGGCTGTAACTCAGCCATCGACCAAGGCCAGTGCGTTAGCCGTATAGCGGCCGCCGCTGATCGCGTCCTTCGGCATCGACCGCTCGATCGCAGAAGCGTCTTCGCTGGACAGCGTCACCGCCACTGCGGCCGCGTTCTCTTCGAGGTGCCTGATTTTGCGTGCGCCGGGAATGGGCACGATGAAATCACCCTGATGCAGGATCCACGCGAGCGCGAGTTGCGCGGGCGTGATGCCCTTCTCGGTGGCCATCGTTTCGAGGACATGGAGCAGCGGCCGGTTCGCGGAAAGATTCGCCGCCTCGAACCGCGGCAGCGTGCGACGAAAATCATCCGCGCCTAGGCTCTCGCGGTCCCGGATGGACCCGGTCAGCAGGCCGCGTCCGAGCGGGCTGTAGGGGACGAAGCCGATGCCGAGTTCCCTGCAGGTCGGCAAGACCTCCGCTTCGGGCTCCCGGCTCCACAGCGAGTATTCACTCTGCACCGCCGCGATGGGATGCACGGCGTGCGCACGCCGAATGGTGGCAGCGCTGGCTTCCGACAATCCGAGCGCCCGCACCTTGCCGGCCCGCACGAGATCCGCCATGGCGCCGACGGTTTCCTCAATGGGCACGGCGGGGTCGACGCGGTGCTGATAGAAGAGATCGATCACGTCGACGCCGAGGCGCTTCAGCGAGGCCTCGCAGACGGCGCGGACATGCTCCGGCCGGCTGTCGAGGCCGATCATCCGCTCCGTCCCGCTCCCCTGGTCGCTGATCTTGAAGCCGAACTTGGTGGCGATCACGACGCGCTCGCGCATCCCCTTGATCGCCCGGCCGACGAGTTCCTCGTTTTCGTAAGGACCGTACACCTCCGCCGTGTCGAGGAAGGTGACGCCGAGTTCGATGGCTCGGTGAAGGGTGCGGATCGACTCGGCTTCGGGTTGCCCGCCATAGGCGAAGCTCATTCCCATGCAGCCGAGGCCCAATGCCGACACGGCGAGATCCGGTCCAAGATGACGATCGTCCATGGCATCGCTCCTTGTTGAACAGGGCCTCGAATTAGCGGTTGCCGGATTGATCGATAAGCTGCGACAATTTCAACGACCTGTTCTACGATGTTCATCAATGAAGCGGGCCGACGTTCCAGCGCTGTCGATTTTCGCTACGGTTGCCAGGCATGGCAGCTTCCGGGGAGCCGCTCGTGCGGAGGGGATATCGGTCTCGGCGATTAGCCACGCGGTTCGCGGGTTGGAAGAGAGCCTCGGCTTTCGGCTGTTGGACCGCACGACCCGCAGCGTCGCTCCGACGCAAGCCGGTCGCCGTCTTCTCGAAGGCTTGGCCCCGGCGCTCGCCTCGATCGCCGACGCCGTGGAAGTCGCGGGTGAAACCGGCCATCAATTGACGGGCACGATCCGGCTGTCGGTGCCACGCTCTGCGGCCGAACTCGTTCTGTTGCCGCTGGTGCTCGCCTTCACACGTCACCATCCCGGCGCGGCGGTGGACATGCTGGTCGAGGACGGGCTGACCGACATCGTTGCCGGAGGCTTCGACGCCGGCGTGCGGTTCGGCGAGAGTCTTGAGCAGGATATGATCGCTGTCCCGATCGGTCCTCGTCAGCGCGCGGCGGTGGTGGGGTCGTCCGCCTATTTCAAAACGCATCCGATCCCGACGACACCGCACGATCTGGCCGATCATGTCGGTATCCGTCGGCGCTTTGCGGGCGGGGCTTTGTATACCTGGGAGTTCGAGAAGAACGGCGCGACGATGGCGGTCGCGATGCAGGGGCCGATCACGTTGAACGATGACGGATTGATCGTCGATGCGGCCTTGGCGGGTGCGGGTCTCGCTTACGCGTTCGAAGGACAGGTGCTGGCCAACATCAAGTCCGGAGCGTTGGTGCGCGTGTTGGAGGACTGGTGCGATCCCTTCTCCGGCTTCTTTCTCTACTATCCCAGCCGCAAGCTGATGCGGCCCGTGATGCGAGCCTTCATCGATTGCATCCGTAATTCACCTCGGTGACGGGGAGTACGCCGGCCGGCCATCGGTGGCTCTTGCGTACCCATCGCGCGCAACACCGCGCCACGGCGGAGAGTCGACACGGCAGGCCGACGGCGAAGTCAGAGAACTGAGGCCCGCTCCTCAGCCGCAATTTCCGTTTATGAGCCTTGTGTCCGGCCTGCCGGCGATGGACCTTGCATCCATCGCGGTCTGGCCCAATTGCGTCCCGTCTTCCGGATCGTCCGGCAGTCGCCGCGGCTTTCGATGGTCGGGAGAGACCGTGTCCTGATGCCTGCCATGCCCGCATCCGTAGAAACGGCTTCGGCCCTCATCGCCATCGTCTGCGCCTCCGCGCCCGTCCATCTCGTCCTGAATCTCCGAAGCCTCGATTGCGCCATCCGGCTCGTCACCGGGGCGAAGGCCGCCGCGAGCGACGAGCTGTTTCACCCTGCCGATCTCATCATCGTGATGCACGATCCCCATAGCGGGATCGATGGTCCGACCGTGATCCGGGACCTGCGCGGTCACGATGGACATGCCCGCACGGCGGTCCTGTTGCTCGGGGCCTCCTCCGCCCTGCGGCGGTCGGGGATCGAGGCCGGTGCCACCGACGTGATGACCGGTCCCATCGATCCCCTCGATCTGCAGATCCGCGTCTGCAACCTGCTCGAACTCGCCCTGGCGCGTCAGGTCCTCCACCGGCAATCGGTGGCGATGTGCCGCGACGTGGACCGGGCGGGCGCCGAGGCGGCCTCGCGGGAGCGGGAGATCATCCGCCGCCTGATGCTGGCCGCCGAGTTCCGCGACGATCAGGCGGGGGATCACCTCACGCGGGTCGCCGGCTGCGCCATCGCCATCGCCGAAGGGCTCGGCCTGTCGGAGGGGGATGCGAACGACATCGCCCTGGCCTCGACGATGCACGACATCGGCAAGATCAGCATCCCCGACAGCATCCTCATGAAGCCGGGGCCTCTCAGCGACAGTGAGCGCGAGGAGATGAAGCACCACGCGATCCGCGGCTACCGCATGCTCTACGACAGCCCCTCGCATCTGCTGCAACTCGCCTCCGACATCGCCCTGACCCATCACGAACGCTGGGATGGCGGCGGCTATCCGCAGGGATTGAGCACGACGCAGATCCCGCTCGCGGGCCGCATCGTCGCCGTCGCCGACGTGTTCGACGCCCTGATCTCCGAGCGGGTCTACAAGAAGGCCTGGACCCCGGAGGCCGCGCGCCGGCATCTCGAAGAGCATGCCGGCACCCATTTCGACCCGGATTGCGTGGCCGCCTTCGTGGCCCGCTGGGACGACATCCTCGGGCTGGTGGAAAGCAACCCGCCGGAATCCGCCACCGTGTGAGCCGCCTGGAGGATCAGGCGTCGGCGACGCCGGCCTCGTCCTGTGCCTGGAGCACGTCCGGCCGGGGCATCGAGATGATGTTGTAGCCGGAATCGACGAAATGGACCTCGCCGGTGACGCCGCCGGACAGGTCCGAGAGCAGATAGACGGCCGACCCGCCGACCTCTTCCAGCGTTACAGTGCGCCGCAGGGGGGCGTGGGCGCGCTGGTGATTGAACATCAGGCGCGCATCGGCGATGCCGGCGCCGGCCAGGGTCCGCATCGGGCCCGCCGAGAGGGCGTTGACGCGGATCCCCTCCGGGCCGAGATCGCCGGCGAGATAGCGCACCGACGCCTCCAGTGCGGCCTTGGCGACGCCCATGACGTTGTAGTTCGGCATGATCCGGGTCGAGCCGCCATAAGTGAGCGTCAGCATCGAACCGCCGCGGCGCATGCGCTTGGCCGCCCGCTGCGCGATCTCCGTGAAGGAAAAGCACGAGATCACCATGGTCCGCGAGAAGTTCTCGCGGCTGGTTACGTCGACATAGCGCCCCTTGAGCTGCGCCTTGTCCGAGAAGCCGATGGCGTGGACGACGAAATCGATCCCGTCGGTGAAGCGCTCGTCGACGGTGGCGAACAGCGCGTCCACGCTGGCGATGTCCTCCACGTCGCAGGGGATGACGATGTCGGAGCCGAGGGAGGCGGCGAGCGGCTTGACGCGTCGCCCGAGGGCGTCCCCCTGATAGGTGAACGCGAGTTCCGCGCCGTGGTCATGCAGGGACTTGGCGATGCCCCAGGCGATGGAATGATCGTTGGCGACCCCAAGAATCAGGCCGCGCTTGCCTGCCATCAAACCCGTCATACGTGTCCCCGCATCCATCACGCCGAAGTGTCAGACAGTTCCGGCCATTGCGAGGACGCTTAGCGCGTGCATCGACGAACTGTCCAATCCGGCATCGAACGGATGAGCGGGCAACCGTTCGAGTTGGGCACGCTCAGAGAGACAAGTGGCGATCAGAAATAGCCGCGCGTCTCGTCCAGGGCCGTATCGACGAGCGCCTGTTTGGCCCGGATGCAGGCTGTGGCCACGATACCGAGGCCTGCGAGAGTGCTCAGGGAAATCAGGATCATCACCATCGTGGACTTTCGGCTTCATTCTGGAAACGCGATGTCGAATCCGCGGTTCCGCAAAAAGAAGCCGGCGTCACGCCAGCAAAGCCGAAGTCGATCTCTGAAAGCTTGGCCGTTCAGGCGTCGATATGCTTGAGGACGAGGGTGGAATTGGTTCCGCCGAAGCCGAAGGAATTCGACACGACATGGCCGAGTTTGACGTTGTCGCGGCGCTGCCGGAGGATCGGCATGTCGGCGAAGGCCGGATCGATCTCGTCGATATGCGCGCTCTCGCAGATGAACCCGTTCTGCATCATGAGAAGGGAATAGATCGCCTCATGTACGCCGGTGGCGCCGAGCGAATGCCCGGTGAGCGACTTGGTGCCCGAGATCGGCGGACAATCGTCGCCGCGGCCGAAAACTTCGCGGATCGCCTCGATCTCCTTGAGATCGCCCACCGGCGTCGCGGTGGCATGGGGGTTGATGTAGTCGATCCGGGCGCCCTTCAGCCCTTCCATCGCCTGCCTCATGCAGCGCACGGCGCCTTCACCGGAGGGGGCGACCATGTCGTGGCCGTCCGAGGTGGCGCCGTAGCCGGCGAGCTCGCCGTAGATCCGCGCGCCGCGCGCCTTGGCGTGCTCCAGCTCCTCGAGGACGAGGACGCCGGCGCCGCCCGCGATGACGAACCCGTCGCGGTTGACGTCATAGGCGCGCGAGGCCCGGGCGGGGGTATCGTTGTAGCGCGAGGACATCGCTCCCATCGCGTCGAACAGGACGGAAAGCGTCCAGTCCAGATCCTCGCAGCCGCCGGCGAAGATGATGTCCTGGCGCCCGCTCTGGATCACCTCGCCGGCATTGCCGATGCAGTGGTTGGACGTGGCGCAGGCCGACGAGATCGAATAGTTCACGCCCTTGATCTTGAAGAAGGTCGCCAGCGTCGCCGAAGCCGTCGAGCACATGGCCTTCGGGACGGCGAAGGGACCGACGCGCTTGGGTCCTTTCTCGCGGGCGAGATTGGCGGATTCGACGATCGCCTTCGTCGAAGGGCCGCCGGACCCCATGATGATCCCGGTGCGGTCGTTCGAGACGTCACCCGCCTCGAGGCCGGCATCGCGGATCGCCTGGTCCATGGCGATGTGGTTCCAGGCGGTGCCGCCGCCGTGGAAGCGCATGGCGCGCCGGTCGACGAGGCCCTCGGGGTCGACGCTCGGGCGTCCCTCGACCTGGCTGCGGAAGCCGAGTTCGGCATAGGAGGCCGAGTGGCCGATGCCCGACTTGGCCTCGCGCAGGGAGGCAAGGACTTCCTGGGTGTTGTTGCCGATGGACGAGACGATGCCCATCCCGGTGATCACGACACGCCGCATGGAAACGCTCTTCTCTTTCGCCGAAGCGCCGTCGCACCGACGCGTGTCAGGTAGGATGATGCCGGGGCAATCTCAACCACCGGCGGGCCGGAGGGCTAGCCTTAGGCCTGGAACAGGGCAACCCTCAGATCCTTGGCGTCATAGATCCGGGCGCCGTCCGCTTCCAGCCAGCCATCGGCGATGCCGAGGACGAGCTTGCCCTGGCGCACGCGCTTGATGTCGATGCCGTAGACGACCTTGCGCACGGTCGGCAGCACCTGGTCGCTGAACTTCACCTCGCCGACGCCGAGCGCCCGGCCCCGGCCCGGCGCGCCGAGCCAGCCGAGATGAAAGCCCACGAGCTGCCAGAGCGCGTCGAGGCCGAGGCAGCCCGGCATCACCGGATCGTTCTTGAAATGGCAGCCGAAGAACCAGAGGTCCGGCCGCACGTCGAATTCCGCCAGGACATGGCCCTTGCCGTAGGCGCCGCCCTCGGTCCCGATCGAGGTGATGCGGTCGAACATCAGCATCGGCGGCAGGGGGAGCTGCGCGTTGCCGGCGCCGAACAGTTCGCCACGGCCGCAGGCCAGCAACTCCTCATGGGAGTAGTGGGAGGCGCGGGGAACGGTCTGTTCTGAGCCGGCGGCGGCGGGCGATTCGGAATCGGAAGACATGATCGGTGTGTCGGTCCTTGGTGGAGGGCGCGTTCGAAACGCCGGACATCGCCCACGAACGCCGGAACGGTCGTGGCCATCGCGGGTCCACGACATCGTCCGAACCCGCGAGCGGCGCTTCGTTAACACACCGCCTGAGCGGCACAAAACACCTCGTCTCCATATGAGTCGAAGGACGAGCCGCGAAGTTGGTCGGAAGGCTGGTTGCCTGCCCTGTTGAATGGAATGACTTTAAACAAGCCGCATGTTCACACTGCGTAGCTACTCAGCACCGGCTTGGGTTGCGACGAGGGGGGAGGTTCGTATAGAGTTGTCTTGTATTTTGTTGGTTCCGTGAGATGTCAGTACCGCCGATGTCCAATCCGCTGCCGCTGCAGGCCATGCTGAACGCACGTGGCGCTTCCCTCGATATCGCTTCGGTCGCGGGGCGCCGGGGATGCCCCCTGTCCGACCTGCGCGACCGTCTGCGCCGCTCCGGCCTCCGTCCGACCCGTCAGCGCCTGTCGCTGGGCTGGCTGCTGTTTGGGCGTGGCGACCGCCACCTGACGGCGGAAATGCTCTACGACGAGGCCATGCGCGCCAAGGTGCCGGTCTCGCTCGCCACGGTCTACAACACCCTGCACCAGTTCACCGAGGCCGGGCTTCTGCGCCAGCTGGCCCTCGACGGGTCCAAGGCCTATTTCGACACCAACCCGAGCGAGCACCACCACTTCTTCCTCGAAGACGAGGGGCAGGTTCTGGACATGCCCGATTGCGGCATCACCGTCGATTCGCTGCCCGATGCCCCCGAGGGCATGGAAATCGCCGGCGTCGAGGTCATCGTCCGCCTGCGTCGCCGACACGGTGCGCGCCAGTCCTGAGAGAGGCTTCTTTCGCTTCATACTCCACGAAAAAGGCCCGGCTCAGCCGGGCCTTTTTCGTGAGGCGCTACCGATGCTACCGGGCTCGGAGCGCCTCAGGACACTCCCGATCACGGTCGGTTCTCGCTCCGAGCGTGACGGCGCAGCGGGAGCTTGTGGGAGACACTCAGTCGATCTTCTCGTTCGGGTAGACGCCCCAGAGCCGGTCCTGGCGGATGTACCCGTCCACGTCGCCGCTCCTCTGGGGGAGCGCGACGATCACCCGGCACCAGCTTCCGGTGCAGCTCTTTACGCTACCGATGACGCCGGGCTGGAGCTTGGCCTCCACGCCCGACCCTTCTTCCGCCCGTGAATGGAGCGGGATCGCGGCGTCGCCGCCCCTGGCTGCCATGACGATGGACGTGCGCCGGCCGGAGAGGAGGGAGTGGAGCACCCAGCCTTCGGTCCCCTCGGAATCGCGGATGCGCCGCCAGGTCTCGAACTCGGCGACGATCTCGATGGGAAGGCCGGCCCGCTGGAACACCCACAGCGTTCGGTGGTCCTTCGACGGGCCCTCGCGCAGGTTGACCCGATCGGTCTTGAGGCTCGCATAACGCGGCAGGGGCAGGCCCGTGGCCGGGCCGCGATTCGCGTCCGACGTGCCTCCCGCCGCCGGGGCGGCCAGCGCCGGGGAGAGCGGCGCCACGAGGGAGGCGGCCGCCGTCAGGCACGTGAAGAACAGAAGTCCAGGCAGGCGCGTCATCGGTCTTCCCAAAGGTTCACGATCGTCATGGCCACGATCGCCATCGTCAATCCTCGTCTAGCGATCCCTCGCGCGCGATGTTTCGGGCGCGGGGGCACGTTGTGTTCCGTGCCCTCTCTGGTAGAGAAGCCTCAAGAACCGGCAGCCGAGGCGTCGGGGCTATGGGACCTGTCTGGCCGATGCGTGGTTAATGCCGGGTCAAGCCTCGGCATGAACCGTCGCTCCCGGCAGCGGCCGGCCTGGCAGAAACGTTCGCGGAGGGTGCATGTCGTCGTTGAAGCGCAAGCCACTCGTTGTGGTCACGCGTCGCCTCCCCGAGGTGGTCGAGGCGCGCATGCGCGAGTTGTTCGATATCCGCCTCAGTCCCGACGACGCGCCGATGGGCAGCGAGGCTCTGGCCGCCGCGTTGCGCGAGGCCGACGTGCTCGTTCCCACCGTTACCGACAGGATCGATTCCGGTCTCCTCGCCCAGGCCGGGCCGAACCTTCGCCTGATCGCGAATTTCGGCAACGGCGTCGACCACATCGACGTGGCGGGGGCCCTGGAGCGGGGCATCACCGTCACCAACACCCCCGGCGTCCTCACCGAGGACACCGCCGACATGACCATGGCCCTGATCCTCGCCGTGGCCCGCCGCGTGGCGGAGGGGGCGCGCATCATCCCGGACGACAATTGGGACGCGGGCTGGTCCCCCACCTGGATGCTCGGCCGCCGCATCACCGGCAAGCGCCTGGGCATCGTCGGCATGGGCCGGATCGGCCAGGCGCTGGCGCGCCGAGCCAAGGCGTTCGGACTGCAGATCCACTATCACAACCGGCGCAAGGTGCCGGTGCAGATCGAGCGCGAGCTCGACGCGACCTATTGGGAATCCCTCGACCAGATGCTGGCGCGGGTGGACATCGTGTCGGTGAACTGCCCGCACACGCCGGCGACCTATCACCTGCTCTCGGCCCGCCGCCTCAAGCTGCTCAAGCCGGAGGCGATCGTCGTGAACACGGCTCGCGGTGAAGTGATCGACGAGAACGCCCTCGCGCGCCTGATCGAAGCGGGCGAGATTTCGGCGGCCGGCCTCGACGTGTTCGAACAGGAACCGGCCGTGAGCCCCCGCCTCGTCAAGCTCGCCCGGTCCGGCAAGGTCGTTCTCCTGCCGCATATGGGGTCGGCCACCCACGAGAGCCGCACCGATATGGGCGAGAAGGTCATCATCAACATCAAGACCTTCATGGACGGACACCGACCGCCGGACCGGATCCTGCCGAGCATGCTCTGACGGCCGGCAGTCGGCCCCGGGGGGGTAGATTCCGGCGTCGGGTACGGGTGAGGTTTGCACGGTGCTTGCAGGGCCGTCGATCTATGTGCACTCGCATACCGAGGCCGTAGGAACGGCGTCATGTTCGATACGTTGACCGGCGCCGATAGGGATCGTCGGTTGTCGCGTATCGGGTAGAGTGGGAGCAAAATGGCCGCGGAGACAGAGTCGACCGAGGCGAGCATCGCAGAGGCCGTCCCGTGTGACGAGTTTCGTCGCTTCGCGGATTTCGTGCCCCTGATGATGTGGCGTTCCGACATCGAAGGGGCGGCGGTCCATCACAACGAGTGCTGGCTCGATTTCACCGGCCGGAGCCGCGAAGACGAACTCGGCCATGGCTGGCGGCGTGGCCTGCACCCGGACGATTTCGACCGACATGCCGCCCTGGTCCAGGAAGCCTTCGCCTCGCGCAGTCCCTACTCCATCGAGTTTCGCCTGCGCCGTCACGACGGTGCCTACCGCTGGCTCCTGAACAACGCCCGTCCCCTCACCGAGAACGGCACGTTTCAGGGTTATCTCGGCTCGTGCTTCGACATCACGGACCGCAAGCGGGCCGAGGAGCATGCCGAGCATGCCCTCGTGGAGAAGGAGGCCCTTCTCGCCGAGGTCTATCACCGGGTGCGCAACAACCTGCAGGTGATGGTGAGCCTGATCGGTCTCTACGGCCGCGCCGCGCCGCCGCCGTGCCGCGGGAGCTTCGAGGCGCTCGGCCAGCGTGTTCGTGCCATCGCCCTCGTTCAGCAGCATCTGCACGAAGCGCCGCACATCGCCTCCATCGACCTGCGCGATTACCTTCATCGGCTCGCCTCCGGCCTCGGCCAGTTGCGGCGGGCGGGCCGCATCAGCGTGGCGGTGGGCGGCAGCGGCACGAGCCTCGTGGAACCACGCACCGCCAACGCCCTCGGCATGATCGTGGCCGAAGTCGTGGCCGAATGCCTCGACGCCACCGCCGATTCCGTCTCCTGCACGATCGCGATCACCATCGACGCCCAGGCCGGCGCGCCGGTCCGTCTCACCATCGTGTCGGGCGGCGATCAGCCCGGGGCCCATGCCACG
Source organism: Methylobacterium sp. WL19 (assembly GCF_008040005.1). Taxonomy (NCBI): domain Bacteria; kingdom Pseudomonadati; phylum Pseudomonadota; class Alphaproteobacteria; order Hyphomicrobiales; family Methylobacteriaceae; genus Methylobacterium; species Methylobacterium sp. WL19. The sequence continues at coordinate 16,974 of NZ_VRVC01000040.1, read as the reverse complement.
GACGTGCCCAATCTCGGTCCTCGGCTGGTGGCGGCCTATGCCGCTCAGGCCGAAATCGCCGTTCGCGGCACCGGCACGCAGGCCGATCCGATGGAACTGCAGCTGCCCGAAGCCCTGGTGCACCCGTCGGAGTAGCGGACATTGACGCTCGCCGGACGGCGGGCCGCTCCCTATATCGATGGGGCGAGGAAGTGCCGTCGCTTCGCTCGATCGTCGCCGAGAGTTCAGCCTGACACCATGCTTCCACCCATCGCAACGATCATCGACAATTTCGAAATCCTCGACGACGGGCCGGACCAGCTCGAGTACCTGATGGAACTCGGCCGTGCCCTGCCGCCCTTTCCGGACGAATTGCTCACCGAGCAGAACCGGGTCCATGGCTGCGAAAGCCAGGTCTGGGTCGATTCGAATGTCGATCATTCGCAGTCGCCGCCGCGCCTTCACCTGCGCGGTACCAGCGATTCCTTCATCACCAAGGGGCTGATCGCCCTGGTGATGGCCCTGCACGACGGGAAGACGCCGACCGAGATCGCGGATGTCGACGTCTTCCAGGTCTTCAAGCAGATCGGCCTCGGCGCTCACCTGACGTCGAAGCGTTCCAACGGGGTCCGGGCCATGGCCGAGCGCATCCATCGGGACGCGGCGCGGCTCGCGGCCTGAAACAGCCTCCGAGCCTCAGGCCCGCTCGCGCCACTGGCGCAGGCGCGACCGGCTCGGACCCACCGCCTCCCGTTCCAGCCCGTAATGCTCGGCGAGCCGCGCCAAGGCGATGCGGATGACGACCTTGGCCGAGCGTGCCGGCCAGCGGCGCTCCGCCTCGATCGTCTCCAGGCCTTTCACGAAACCGCACAGGTCGATCAGCAATCCGGACAGGTCGCTTCCCACCGCCGACAGGGCCGCGCGGACGCGCTGTCGGGCCGCCAGCATGGCATCCGACCCGGCCGAGGGATCGCGGGGGCCGCCGCCATCGACTTTGACCCCGCTCCAGTCCGACCCCAAGCGCGGCATCAGCGCCCCCATGGTCATGTCGCGGCGCAGCCGCTCGCCCGCCTCGAAACAGGCGGCGTCGATCAAAGGGCTTCCATCGCGATCGCGGCGCCGTGCCATCCAGGCGAGGGGACTTTCCGAGGCGTCGCGGACAGGCCGGGTCGGCTCGCCTTTGCCTTCGAGGTCGAGATGCTGGGCGAGGTAGGGCGTGTCCCGGCCGGCCCGGTCCCGCCGCATCCTCGCCCGCCCGGCGGCGCTGATGGTGAGCCGGGCGCGCCGTCCCGCCGCCTGTTCGGCGAGATCGCAGGAGAGGAGAGCCTGTCCCGCCTGCGCGCCATAGCGTCCGCTGCTCACGGAGATCCCATCACCTCCGCTCCGCACGATGATCTCGCCCTCCATCAGCGGATCAGGCAGTGCATAGGCTCCCTCTTCGTCGAGGGCCGCGAGGAGCCGGGCCGCATCGCGACCGAGTTCCGCTTGAGTGCGCGCCGGCATGGATCGCCGACCCATGCCATGGATCGCCGTATTCGGGGTCTTGTTCATGATATGTTCCCTGGCGTATCGATGCGGCAATCGCCGCGGCACCGGGGATATTATAAGAAATTAGTCCTAACGCAAGTCTCAATCACGAGGTCGACGACGACGGGGGGGCCGGGCGGCGAGATTTCGCCAGCGCCCGGCCCCGCTTCGCTTACGCGGCTTCGTCGTAGGTCCCGTTGCGGGTCTGGCCGAGGCCGATGGCCTTGGCGAGGTCCGAACGCGCCTTGGCGTAGTTCGGAGCGACCATCGGATAATCCGAAGGGAGGCCCCACTTCGCGCGATATTGTTCCGGGCTCATGTCGTACTTCGCGCGCAGGTGGCGCTTGAGCGATTTGAATACGCGCCCGTCTTCGAGACAAATGATGTGATCGGCTGTCACCGACTTCTTCACGGGGACGGCGGGCTGCTGCGGCGCGGAAGCGACCTTGGCCTCGGCCTCACCGCTCGCGACCTGGGTCAGCGAGGTATGGACGCGGGTAATGAGCTGCGCGAGCTCGCCGACCGGCACCGGGTTGTTGCTCACATAGGCCGAGACGATATCGACCGTCAGTTCCACGAAGTCGGCCGAATTCTCAATGTCGCTCATTGTTTAAACAGTTCCTTTTAGCACGATGCCGGACGGGGTCTTTTGAGTATGCAGGCGATGGGCCAAGGGACAGTTTGGCAATCCATAGCTGGACTCTCGGCATCGTGGCTTCATCCAGTGGCGCTCTACGATGGTGGGCGACGATAATCGCCATTTCGCCCATTTAATATATTCACATTGATCTCGCAAGACGGGAGTCAGTCATGACGGGCCGCCGAATCAACGGTTCTGAACGATATTTCAATTTAATGTGAGTTCGCACCGACGCAGGCTAAGTCGACGCGCTGTCAACGAGGCCTCTCAAGGATAGAGAACCAGTTGCATCCATGATGCCAAAGCCTGTCGTCGGTCGAGCCGTCCGGCACCGCGCCGAAAAGACTTCCCTCTCGACCTTGCCCATGGCCTCCGGCTGGGACACATGCAGGCATCGAAGGCGACCGGTGAACGGATCGGTCGCCGCTACGCTATTCAGCCGACGGTGGTTGGCAACCTTATAGGTCTATCCATGGACGATCTTTTCCACTTGGAAAGCAAGCCACCCGTCGCCGAGGTGCGCCCGCACACATTCACCGTGCATGGCCGAGCAATTTCCGACAATTATTCTTGGCTGAAGGCCGAGAACTGGCGCGACGTGCTCAAGGATCCCGCTGCCCTCCCGGCCGATATCCGGGCATATCTCGATGCCGAGAACGCCTATACCGAAGCGGCGCTCGGCGATCTGGTTTCTTTACGCAAGACCTTGGTCGCGGAGATGCGCGGGCGCATTCGCGAAGACGATAGCGGTGTGCCCGAGCCGGACGGCGCTTTCGCCTATTATACCCGCCATCGCGAGGGCGGGCAGCATCCCCTCGTCTGCCGCCGTCCGCGCACGGTGGTGGTGATCCCCGGACAGGGTGCCGAGACGGCCGGGACGGGCGGTCCGGAAGAGGGCGAGGAGATCCTTCTCGACGGTGACGAGGAGGGCAAGGGATTGCCATTCTTCGAGCTCGCCGCGGCGGTTCACGCGGACGATCACACCCGCCTCGCCTGGAGCGCCGATTCCAAGGGGTCCGAGCTCCACACCATCCGTGTCCGCGACCTCGGCACCGGGCAGGATCTCCCGGATAGTATAGAGGCGACCACCGGCGAGGTGGTCTGGTCCGCCGACGGGCTGTCGTTCCACTATGTGGCCGTGGACGAGAACCATCGTCCCGCCCGCGTCATGCATCACGTGTTGGGCACAGAGCAGGCCGCCGATACGTTGCTCTACGAAGAGCGAGATTCCGGATTCTTCGTCCATATCGAGACGACGCAATCGCGCGATTACCTCACCATCACGGCGAGCGACCATGAAACCTCCGAAGTGCATCTCCTCGACCGCAAGTCGCCGGACGCAACCCTGCTATGCGTTCAGCCGCGGGAGCCGCTGCTGATCTACTCCGTGGAGAATTGGGGGAACCACCTTTTCATCCTGACCAATGCGGACGGGGCGGAAGACTTCAAGATCGTCACCACCCGCATCGGCGCGTCGGGCCGCGCCCATTGGAACGACCTCATCCCGCACCGGCGCGGCGTGATGATCCGCCACCAGCACGTCATCGCCCAGCACCTCGTGCGCCTCGAGATCGAGAATGCGCGGCCCCGCATCGTCGTCCGCGACACGCAGGGCAACGAGCACGTGGTGGCCTTCGCCGAGGAGGCTTATTCCCTCGGCCTCCAGCCGGGGCACGAGTTCGAGACGGCGGTGATCCGCTTCACCTACTCGTCGATGACGACGCCGGCCGAGACCTACGATTACGATTGCACGACCCGCGCGCGGCAGTTGCGCAAGCGCCAGACGATCCCGAGCGGGCACGATGCCGCCGCCTATGTGACGCGCCGGATCTTCGCCACGGCCCCGGATGGGGAGAGCGTGCCGATCTCGCTCCTCCACCGCCGCGACCTCGTCCTCGACGGCTCGGCTCCGCTGCTGCTCTATGGCTACGGGTCCTACGGCACGATGATGCCGGCCGCGTTCCGCACCAACCAGCTGTCGCTGGTGGATCGCGGCTTCGTCTACGCCATCGCCCATGTCCGCGGCGGCACCGAGAAGGGCTGGCACTGGTACATGGACGGCAAGCGGGGCAAGAAGCCCAACACCTTCACCGATTTCGTCGCCTGCGGACGTGCCCTGGCGGAGGCCGGATACACCACGCCCGGCCGCATCGTCGCCCATGGCGGGTCGGCCGGCGGGATGCTCATGGGGGCGGTGGCCAACCTCGCGCCGGAGCTCTTCGCGGGGATCGTCGCCGACGTGCCCTTCGTCGACGTGCTCAACACCATGCTCGACGGCGACCTGCCCCTGACCCCGCCGGAATGGCCGGAATGGGGAAATCCGGGCGCGAGTGAAGAGGATTTCGAGACCATTCTGTCCTACTCGCCCTACGACAACGTCTCGGCCCAGAACTACCCGGCAATCCTCGCGCTCGGCGGCCTCACCGACCCGCGCGTGACCTATTGGGAGCCGGCGAAATGGGTGGCGCGTCTGCGCGCCACGATGACCGGCGGCGGCCCCGTCCTGATGCGGATCAACATGGAAGCCGGCCATGGCGGGGCGGCGGGACGATTCGACCGGCTGGAGGAGGTGGCCTTGATCTATGCCTTCGCCCTGCGGGCAGTGGGCCGGGCCGGAGCCGGCGAGGGGCCGCAATCGTGACGGCCTTCGCCCGCACCGCAACCGCCGCCGCGTGTCTGCTGGCGACCTTAAGCCCGGGCGCGGCGGCGGACAGGGCGGTGTCCCTCCAGGTCCCCCCCGATCTCGCCAAGGATCTGCCGGCGATGCCGCGGATCGCCAACCCCGTCGACGACGCGGAACGGCGGATCAACGCCGCCGTGCAGCGCCTCGACGGAGCGGTGCGGAAAGCCGCCGCCGAGTGTCTGGCGGAGGGAGGCAAACATGCCGATTACGGCCGGCACATCGAGGTGACCATGCGGGGCCCCCGCTTCCTCAGCTACACGATGACGGACAGCGCCTTCTGCGGCGGCGCACATCCCAATACCGGCACCTCGGCGATCGTCTACGACCTCGTCTCCGGTGCTCCCGTCGATTGGACCGCGCTGCTTCCGCCCGCCCTCACCGGCAAGGTGGCGCTCCAGACCGAGATGGATGGAAGCAGGATGGTGTCCCTGTCCTCCAAGCGGCTCTTCGACCTCTACCTCGAGGCTTATCGCCCCAGGACCGGCCAGGCGAAGGCGGATGCCGATGACGACGAGTGCCGCGAGGCGGTCGCCATGCCGAATGGCGACGAGCCTCCGGCCATGACCGTCTGGCCCGATGCGAAGGCGGGCGGCCTCGCGGTGCAGTTCGACCTCGCCCACGTGGTCCAGGCCTGCGCCGACGTTGTGGTCGTTCCGGTGGCGACCCTCACGGCCGAGGGCGCCAATCCGGTGCTCACCGATGCGATCACCGCCGCCCGGGCCGCGCGGCCGGCTCCCTGATCGTCTTAACGCCTCGAAGCCGGTCGTCATCAGGGCTGCGGCGCGGTCGGATCGACGGCCCGGCCTGGAACCTCCAGCACCGGCAGCCCGTCGGCGGCACGGCGCGCGGCATCCTCCAGGCTCGGTGCCAGGGCGCGGATGCGCGCCTGACGAGCGGCTTCCTCGGCGGCCGCCTTCTCGGCCGCCGCTTTCTCGGCCGCGGCTTTCTCCGCTGCGGCCTTGTCGGCCGCCGCCTTGATGGCGGCGGCGCGGGCCCTGTCCATCTCGATCCGTGCGCGACGCCGCTGGCGCTCGATCTGATCCGCCTCGAACAGCTCGATCTTGTCGAGCTCGCGCTGGAGGACCACGGCGGCGAGGCCGTTGGTCAGCGGGCCGGCATCGACGCTGCGCTCGGGTTTGCTCAGCGGGCCGGAATAGGCGAGCTGCACCGCCGGAACCCCGCCCGTCCAGCCCTTCGGCGATCCGCCTCCCGTCAATGTCCCGCGCGCATCGAACCGCCCGGTATTCAGGTCGATGGCGAGGGTGCCGGCCCAGCGCGGTCCACCGAGATCGAAGGCGAGGGGGGCCGCGCGGAGCGACCCGCCGGAGAGGGTCGCGGGCGCCTTCACGGTCCCCTTCACCGCCATCGGCGCGGCGGCGAGTTCCTCGGCGACGAGGGACTGGAGCCGTCCGTCCCGAAGCGGATCGTCCTCTGCGAGGGCTTTCACCAGGGCGCGCTCGATCCCGCCCGGATCGCCGCCGGGCAGCACGAGATCGGTCAGGGCGATATCGCCGCTGCCGCCGAGATTGTTCGCCATGTTCACGACGCTCTGGCCCGAGGCACCGAACCGCAGGGTCGCGCTGGCGCGGCCGGAGATCGGCCCCGGACCGACGAGATCGGCGATGGAAGCGTCGCTCAGGCTCCCTTCCCCGGTGAGCGCCGCCGCTCCGCCCTGCCGGGACAGCGTGACGGTCCCCATGAGACGGCCCCCGGCGAGGCGGCCGCTGAGGTCGCGGATCGAGAGGACGCGGTTGTCGAGACGGGCACCGAAGGCCGCGCCCTCTGCGGTGAAGCGTCGGCCGAGTTCGAGCGCGTCCACCCGCACGTCGAGGTCGATGGGCGGCCGGTCCGCGGTCGGGGCCCCGAACCGAGCGCCGTCCCCGGCCTCTTGCTTCTTACCCTCCGGGGGAATCACCAGGGCCGCGGCGAGCCAGGGCAACGACAGCCGCCCCAGCGCCACGCTGCCGAAGATGTCGCCCGCTGGCGACCGGTTGACGTTGGCGAGGATCGTGGCCCCGGCGATCCGCCCGGCCACATCCGCATGGGCATCCCGCCCCGCCCGCGACAACCCCACCAGCAAGTCCGCCGGTAGCGGCGAGGGCAGGGCGGAGGTGCTGCCGGCGAGGAGGAGGAAGGGCGCGATGTCGGGTGTCTTGACCTGGATCTCGCCGGCCTCCGGCGGGGCCTGCCCCGGACCGGGCACGACCGGCTTCACCGTCGAGAGGGTGAGGTCGGCGATGGTGCCGGAGATGTCGAGGCCGAGGGGCGGAACCGCGCCATCGGCTCCGGCCTGTCCGCGTGTCCCGGTGATGCGCAGGGCGGCGGGCTTGCGCAGGGCCAGCATGTCCTCGCGTTCGAACCAGCGCCCGGCGAGCGGGGTGGTCAATCCAAGGGAGAGGCTGTCGATGCGGCCGCTTCGTGACAGCAGGTCGAGGTCGAGGCTGCCGCCCGCCGCGGTCCCGTCGGCGCTGGTGCGCAGGGTGTCGGCGTCACCGGCCTCGCGCTCCAGGGTCACGGCGAGATCGAGGGCACCGGCCCGGAGGAAGCCGGGGATCATCCGGGCCTCGGCGATCCAGGTCCTGTCGAGGAGGGCGATGAGGGGGGCGGCCACCGGCGCCCACATCCGGCCTGCGATGCGGCCGGACCCGTCAGGGGCGATGCGGCCGGAGAGCTTGGCGTTGGCGCCGGCCACATCCGTGACGTCGAGGCTGCCGACATTGAGGCTCGCTCCGTCCGATTGGATGCTCGCGGCGATGGTCCCGTTGCCCGAACGCGCTCCGGCCGGCCCGTAGCGCACGTCCCTCGCCTGGATCGTCAGGCCGATATCGTGGTCGTGGAGGCCGGACAGGGCACTGCCGAAGGAGGGCAGGGCCGCGATGTCGATGCCCTGCGCCGAGAGCTGCGCGTCGAAGCGGCCGCGCCCGCCCGCCTCCGCCTGGGTGTAGCGGGCGTTGCCGGTGATCCGCGCCTCGCCGAGGGAGAGCCGCAGGTTGCGCAGCGACAGCGACGGGCTCGCCGTCGAGAGGTCCGCGGATGCCTGGATCTGGCGCCCGTCCATCACCGCGACGGCCGGGCCGCCGAGGCCGAACTTGCGCAGGTACCGTCCGAACCCGTCCGATGCGGCGGCGTCGAGGGAAACGTTGCCCGTGAACCGGAGGGCAGGCTGCGTATCGAGCTCACCGGAGGCGGTGAGGGCGGCCTCGCCCGGTGCCGTCACCGAGAAGCGCCGGAGGGCGAGCCCCCCCGTCCGGTCGAACGTGCCGGAGAGTTGAAGCTTGGTCCAATCGTCGAGACCGAGGGCGACGCTCTCGATGCCGAGATCGAGATCGACCATCATCGGCAACTCGGAATTCGCGCGCGGCATCCCGCGCGCCAGGAGGGCCTGTCCTCCCGTGGAGATCAGGAAGGCGTCGAGGTCCAGGCGGCGCGTCTCCAGGGTCAGTGCCGCCCTCCAGGCCCGCAGGTCGATCCGCCCGGTGCCGGCGAGGCGCATGGGCTGACCGCCGGGGTCGATCTCGGCCTTCACGTCGGAGAAGCGCACGATGGGGCCGCGGGCCTTGAACGTCCCGCCCAGCGAGAACGGCAGGTAGGCGCCCGCCACCTGGACCGGCGGCCCGACCACGACCCGTGCCGTGCCTTCCGCCTTCGGGATCATCGCCCGCGGGGCGTCCCCGGTCGCCTCCGGCTCGCCCGCCATCGGGTCGAGGCGGATGCGGGCATCGGCCTCGAAACGCGGATGGGTGTCGCCGCCGCCCGAGATCTTCACCGCGACGCTGCCGTCCTCCGCGGGCTCGCCGGTGGCGACCCGGAAGGCGACCGCGCCGCTCATCCCCTCGATCCGCCAGGGTCCGAGCAGCCGGGGCGCGGAGAGATGCACCGCCTCGGCCCGGACCTGATCGGTGCGGCCGCTCTGCGGCACGAGGGTCGTCAGCACGACCTGCCCGATCGTCAGGTCCTCGATGGCCAAGTCTTGGTCGGCGAGGGTCCGGTAGAGGTCGGCGGGCAGGCGGATCGCGTCGTCGTCGCTGATCGGAAGCTTGATCTCGGCCCGGCCGATCCGCGTCTCGGTGAAGCGGATGTCTCCCGTCAGCAGCGGCGTGAGGCCGATCTCGGCCGCGACGGACTGGAGGTCGAGGGCCGGCTTGTCGGCCTGTCCGCCGATGCGGAGCCGATCGACGCTCAAGCGCGGCGAGGGAAGGAGCCTGACGCCGATCCGCCCTTCGGTCCGTGCGTCGAGGCCGAGGGATCGCCCGATCGCCCGGTCCACCAGCGTGCGGTAGCTTTCCCAGGCCACGAGGGGCGGGACCGCGAGGGCCGCGACGAGGATCAGGATGACGGCGCCCGCCAGCGCGGTCAGGATGTCTCGCACCGTCTTGGTTTCCGCCTCGCTCCGGCCCGGTCTCGGGGCCTGCCATGGGGCGGGCACGTGGTCTCAACCGGACGTCATGCCCGGTTCGTGCCCCCACCCCATGCGGCATAGCACACCGATCCCGGATGCGCGCCAGGGTCGAACCCCGCGGTCAACAGGTGCCGGGCTTCACCCTTGACCGGTCCGATCAGCGGCGCGGGGCGATGCCGGGGCCGATCGGCGCCGGACGGGTGATCTCGTTGCGCTGCATCTGCATGCGGATCTGGTTGTTCTCGAACTGCTGCTGGTGCCGGACGCCGCGAATCTCGCTCTGTCGGGCAAGACGGTCGTTGGTCTCGTTCAGCGTCCGCGTGCCGGGCGACTGGGCCATGGCCGGAGCGAGACCGGCAGCCAGGGCCGCGAGGGAGAGGACGGACAAGGAACGCGTGCGCATGGCGGAGCCTTCTGTGATGACGGCCGGGATATGGTGAGACGACGCCCGACATGAAGCCGGAGTTCCGTTTGCGGGCGAGGGCGGGGCGGCCCCGTTGTCCCGACCCTCGACGCCGTTCGCGTTTTGGTCCAGGGAGGCAGCATGAAACAGCATCCCGACGCAGCGGCGGCGTCCGTGCCGGCGCCGGCCTCCGGCGTGGCGGCCGAGGCCGCGCAGAGCTCCATCGCCGCCCGCGCCATGGCCTCCCTCAGGCCGCAGGGCTCCCCCTATCTCGAAGGGCTGAACCCCGAGCAGCGCCGCGCCGTCGAGACGACCGAAGGGCCGGTCCTCGTCCTCGCGGGCGCGGGCACCGGCAAGACGCGGGTGCTCACCACGCGAATCGCCCATCTGGTCTCGACCGGTAAGGCGCGGCCTTTCGACATCCTGTCGGTGACCTTCACCAACAAGGCCGCCCGCGAGATGAAGCACCGGATCGGTTCCCTCATCGGCCCGGCCGGGGAGGGGATGCCCTGGCTCGGCACGTTCCATTCCATCGGCACCAAGATCCTGCGCCGGCACGCCGAGATGGTGGGGCTGAAATCCGACTTCACGATCCTGGGGATGGACGACCAGCTTCGCCTGATGAAGCAGGTCATCGTCGACCAGAACATCGACGAGAAGCGCTGGCCCGCCCGCGCCCTGTCCTCGGCCATCGACGGGTGGAAGAACCGCGGGCTCCTGCCCGAGCAGGTACCCCCCGGCGAAGCGAGCGCCTTTGCGTTCGGCAAGGGCGGCGCCCTCTACACCGCCTATCAGGCCCGGCTCCTGACCCTGAACGCCGCTGATTTCGGCGATCTCCTGCTGCTCTGCCTGAAGCTGTGGCGCGAGAACCCGGACGTGCTGGCCAATTACCAGCAGCGTTTCCGCTACATCCTGGTGGACGAGTACCAGGACACCAACGTCGCCCAGTATCTCTGGCTGCGCCTTCTGGCCCAGGGCCACCGCAACGTGGCCTGCGTCGGCGACGACGACCAGTCGATCTATGGCTGGCGCGGGGCGGAAGTCGACAACATCCTACGCTTCGAGCACGATTTCCCCGGCGCGATCGTGGTGAGGCTGGAGCGCAACTACCGCTCCACCGGCCACATCCTCGCCGCCGCCTCGGGGCTCATCGCCAGGAACGAGGGCCGCCTCGGCAAGACCCTTCGTACCGAGGACGTCGCCGGCGAGAAAGTGACGGTGTCCGGCGCCTGGGATTCGGAGGAAGAGGCGCGCCAGCTCGGCGAATCCATCGAGAGCCTGCAGGCCAAGCAGCATCCGCTCTCCGAGATCGCCGTGCTGGTGCGCATCTCGGCTCAGATGCGCGAGATCGAGGACCGGTTCGTCCAGCTCGGCCTGCCGTATCGCGTCATCGGCGGCCCGCGCTTCTACGAGCGCGCCGAGATCCGCGATGCCCTGGCCTATCTGCGCGTCACCATGAACCCGGCCGACGACCTCGCCTTCGAGCGAATCTTCAATACACCGAAGCGGGGCCTGGGCGACGCCACCCTGCAGATCCTGCACGGTTATTCCCGCTCGCAGCGCGTGCCGCTGCTCCAGGCGGCGCGCAGCCTGATCGAGACCGACGAGCTGAAGCCCCGCGCCCGCTCCGGCGTCCGCGCCCTGGTGGAGAGTTTTTCGCGGTGGGCGCGGATGGTCGGCACCCAGCCCCATTCCGAGGTGGCCCAGACCGTCCTGGAGGAATCCGGCTACACCGAGATGTGGCAGAAGGACAAATCCGCCGATGCCGCCGGGCGTCTCGAAAACCTCAAGGAGTTCGTGCGCTCCATGGAGGAATTCCCCGACATGGCGGCCTTCCTCGAACACGTCTCCCTGGTGATGGAGGCGAGCGAGCAGGAGGGGGCGGACCGGGTCTCGCTGATGACGCTGCATGCCGCCAAGGGGCTCGAATTCGACACGGTGTTCCTGCCCGGCTGGGAGGACGGCCTGTTCCCGAACCAGAGGGCGCTCGACGAGAGCGGCCGGGCCGGGCTGGAGGAGGAGCGCCGCCTCGCCCATGTGGGCCTGACCCGCGCGCGCAAGCGCGCCAAGCTGTCCTTTGCCGTCAACCGGCGCATCCACGGCCTGTGGTCCTCCACGGTGCCGAGCCGCTTCATCGACGAGTTGCCCGCCGACGCCGTCGACGTGGTCGACGCCCCCGCGCATTTCTCCGCCGGTGCCTCGCGCTTCGACCGGAACCCGGCGCCATTCGGCTCGTCCTACGGGACGCCGGGCTGGCAGCGGGCGCAGGCCAACACCGCGGGAAACCAGGGGTTCGGAGGCGGGGGTGGGCAAGGTTTCGGAAGATCGTCCTCGCCCGGCCGGAGCAACGGCGGACCGCGCCAGATCGAAGGCGAGCTCGTGGCGAAGTCGACGGGTGCGCCATCCGCGTTTTCGGATGGTATGCGAGTCTTCCACACTAAGTTCGGCCCCGGCAACGTGGCGGCCGTCGACGGCAACAAGCTGACGGTTGACTTCGATAAGGCCGGCCGCAAGATGGTTCTCGACAGCTTCATCCAGCCAGGGTGAAGCACCCCGCCGCCCGCATGCGACACGTCGTGCGGACCCGGCCGGTTTCGCCCCTCGTGAAGGGCCGTGGTCGAGATGGATGCTTCGTCGTACCACCATCTCACCTGTCGAAAACTGAAACTCTCCCTCATCTGCGCGTTTCCGAAGCGAAACTCGGACACACGTCCGGGATTTCGTGCCGTCATGCCCCTGTCGCCACCGGAGCGGCATGGTGTGTGCGTAGGTGATTCGTGGCTTGCCGCACCGGGAGCCCGTCACTCATAGGCCAAGTCGTCCACAGGTCGTGGGGCGACATCTGGAACTAAAAGACCTGCCGTCGAATTCTTTCGTTAACGATTGTCAGAGATAGTGTAACAAATCTTATCGAGGGCAGGGCGCTTAGGCAGGTCGAAGATCAGTTGAACCCTAGTTGGCAAGTCCAGTTGGAGTGTTGATCGATGAAAAGACGGCGCACACGACTTGAGCTGGTAGAAGACCGCCCGGTGCGGCTGCACCGCACCCGGTTCGACGACGAGCGTAATTTAGGCCCTATCCAGCCTCTCACCGTCCGACAGGCCGAGTACCTGGATGCCCTCGCCGTCAGCAAGCAGGTCATCGTCCTCGGACCGGCCGGCACCGGCAAGACCTACATCGCCGGAACCCGCGCCGCGGATCAGCTCCGCCAGCGCCGCATCGCCAAGGTCATCATCACCCGTCCCAACGTGCCATCGGGCCGCTCTCTGGGCTTCTTTCCCGGCAGCTTGGAAGAAAAGATCGCGCCCTGGGTCACGCCGCTGACCGAGACCATGAAGGAGCGCATGGGCGACGCCGCCTACGAGATCGCCATGAAGACCGGCGACATCGAGGTGGTCCCCTTCGAGGTGATGCGCGGACGCACCTTCAAGAACTGCCTCGTAATCCTGGATGAGGCGCAGAACACCACCACCGCCGAGATCAAGATGTTCCTGACCCGCATCGGCGACGATTGCCAGGTCATCATCAACGGCGACGTGTCCCAGACCGACCTGCGCGAGACGTCGGGCCTCAGGACCGTGATCCACCTCGTGAAAAGCCGCATGATGCAGGTTCCCATCGTCGAATTCACCCTCGACGACATCGTCCGTTCGGGCATCTGCGCCGAATGGGTTCGGGCTTTCGAGGAAACGAAACTCTGACTTGAGTGTTATCAGCGGCGGGTCGAACCGGACCCGCCGCACGTCTCGGCGTGCGGCAATCATCTCTCCGGCGCGAGCGGGGGAGATTAATCCGAGCGCCGCGCTCGGGTGAAAGAGAACGGAAACGCCCGATGAAAAAATTGATCTTCGCGCTTGCCATGGTCGGAAGCCTCGGCGCTGGCGCCCTCGCGACAAGCGCTTCGGCCGCTCCCGGCGCCCCGATGGGCGTGACGTCCTCCGAGACCGTCACCCCCGTGCGCATGCACCGTGGGGAGCACCGGATGCATCGCCGCATGCACCGTCGTCACCACATGCGCATGCACCGTAACCACATGCGTCACCGGATGATGCATCACCGTCGCATGCACCGCATGTGATCGCAGCAGCGATCCGAACGACGAAAGGGCCCTGAGGGGCCCTTTTTTTGGCCTATCGAATTTCCTGGTTCATCGAATCGGACGATCTCGCCGCTCGCGGCCCGTCCCCCGCTGGGTCTCGCAAGACCCTTCGCTGGCCCTGCGGGCCTCCGGGAAAGGGGCGTTGGCGTGAGGACGGCGGGAGAGTTCGATCCCGGCTCCGTTCCCCGGGGAGTGGGGCGCTAGCGGAACCCGATCCGGGATCCCGCCGGTAAAGTTGCGACGCGTCTATTCGGCCAAACCGAGCCTCAGAGCTTCGGCGTCGCCTTCGCGGCACCATCCTTCACCAAACCGTCCTTGGCCGTGGCCTCCTTGGCGGGAACGGCCTTGGCCGCTGGCGGCTTTCCGGCCTTGGCGGGCTCGGCTGCCACCTTGGCCTTCTGCCCGACGGCGCCGGTCACCGTCGGCACCGTGATCGCATGGGCGGTATGGGTGGCCTTGCCGGATTTCGGCGCCGGCTGGATCGTCTCCGGGGCAGCGGCGGCGGCCGGGATCGTGGCGGCGTCGGCTGCAGGGGTCGGCGAAGCCTTGCCGGTGAGGAGACTGCCCAGAACCTTCGTGTAAGAGGGCGAATCCACATCGGCATCGGCCACCATGATGCGCGCAGGCGTCGCGGGCTTCAGCGGTTCGGGTGCCGCGTTCGTCTTGGCGACGACGCTGCCGGGCTTGGTCTTGTCGGAACCCGCCTTGAGGGCCGCCGCGGCGGCCTTGGTCGGGATCGGAGCCTCGGCGGCGGCCAGCATCACCGGACGTCCCTTGGCATCCACCTCGACCTCGCGCTCGCCGGCAGCCAGGCTCTCGGGCCGGCTCACTTCGCCGAGATGGTGGCGGGCGTATTCCTTGGGGTCGTAGGGCGCCTCCGGCTCGTCCTTCTTCGTCAGGTTGGCGAAGGCCAAGGTCGAGGCGGGAGCCTGGGGACGGAAGACCGGGTTCTGGCCGCCGTCGTCATAGACGACCCTGGTCGCCGGCGTGCCCTTGGCGACGAGTTCGGCGATGTCGTGGTTGTCCTTCGCCCGCTTCTCGGCGACGAGCGTGTCCACCTTCGGCGAGCACGAGCCGGCGGCCACGTCCTGGCCGCCGAAGACGTAGCGCGTGCCGCAGACGTTCACGCGCGGCTCCTCGCGCAGGGCCTCGAAATAATCCGAGCCTTCCTTCAGGTTCTTCCAGAACGGCGCGTTCGGGTCGTTGCGATACTTGGCGAAGTTCTGCGCCGTCATCCGGAACGGATAGGACTGGAACTGGAACGCGCGCTGCCCGCCGGCGAAGGAATCGCGTGCCAGGGCGTAGAGCTCGCCCATGGACTCGTCGGTCATGGCGAAACAGCCCGAGGACGAGCAGGTGCCGTGCACCATGATGTAATTGCCCGTCCGGCCGTTGGCTCGGTCGTAATTGTTCGGGTAGCCGGTATCGAAGGAGAGGTAATAGGACGAGTTCGGGTTCATCTGCCCCGGCGTCACCGTGTAGAATCCCTCGGGGGCCTGCCGGTCGCCCTGCTTGGTCTTGGGGCCGAGCTGACCCGACCAGCGGCAGATCGGGAAGGTCTTGAGGAGCGCGTACTGGCCGTTCGTGCCGCGCTTCCACACTTCCATCTCCGCTTCCTTCTTGTAGGCGCGGATCAGGATGGGGTCGTTGGCGGACATGCCCTTCTGGGCCATCAGCGCCAGGGTCTTGGCCGGGACGGGCGTGAGGGCGCGCAACGGCACGCCGCCACCCATCGAGCCATCCTGGCAAGCGGTGAGGGAGAGAGCGAGCGCAACGACACCGGCAGCCGTAGCCAAGCGTAGAGCCAGCGGGCGCAAAGCCATGGGGAACCCCGTCCTCATACATGCGCTCGCGGGATCTCGCCCGTCGAACGCCACTCCCCAACCCAATAGCGTCGTTAAACTTACCCGGTTGTTACCGCAAGAAGACGCAAATGGCCGGCGTGGCGAGATGTGGATTTCGGTGGCTTCCTTGGTGTGGGCACCACATTGCCGCAAAGTGTCGGTCGGCCTCGACGGTCAGGGGCACCGTCCCGATGGCAATCGACTTGATTCCACTGGTATTTCCGGTCCCAGCGCGGAGCGCGTACAGGCGTGCCGCCCAGAGCGGCGAGCTCCGAACGGGAGGAAGAAGCGGGGTTTAACGAAACCCTTATCGGTTCCTTGAACCCGATGCGCCAAAACGACGCATAGATAACCGGCTTACAGTTTGCGGCCGATATCGAGGAACTTCGCCGCCCGGCGGTCGCGGATCTCGTCGGGGCTCAGACCGTCGAATTCGGCCAGCGCCTTGGCCACGGCCTTGCCCGTATTGGCGATCGCCGCATCGCGCCCGCGATGAGCGCCGCCGGTGGCCTCCGGGATGATGCCGTCGATGATCCCGAGACGCAGAAGATCCTGGGCCGTGATCTTCATGGCGGTGGCCGCATCCGCCGCCCGGCCCTGATCGCGCCAGAGGATCGAGGCCGCGCCCTCCGGCGAGATCACGCCGTAGATCGCGTGTTCCAGCATGAGGACGCGGTTGGCGGTGGCGAGCGCGATGGCGCCGCCCGAACCGCCTTCGCCGATGACCACGGCGACGTTGGGCACGCCGAGTCCGAGGCAGGTTTCGGTGGAGCGGGCAATGGCCTCGGCCTGGCCGCGCTCTTCCGCCTCGATGCCGGGAAAGGCACCGGCCGTATCGACGAAGGCGAGGACGGGAAGGCCGAACCGATCGGCCATCTCCATCAGCCGCACCGCCTTGCGGTAGCCTTCGGGCTTGGCCATTCCGAAATTGTGGCGCAGGCGGCTCTCGGTGGTGGAGCCTTTCTCCTGGCCGAGCACGCAGACGGCGCGGCCCTCGAAACGGCCGAAGCCGGCGACGATGGCCTGGTCCTCTCCGTAATGGCGGTCACCGGCCAGGGGCGTGAACTCGGTGATCAGGCCGGCGCAGTAATCGATGAAGTGCGGCCGCTGCGGATGGCGCGCCACCTGCGTCTTCTGCCAGGGCGTCAGGGTGGCGTAGATATCGGAGAGGGCGGACGCCGCCTTGGCTTCCAGGCGGCCGACTTCCTCGCTGATGGAGACTGCGCCGTCGCGGGAGGCCAGGGTCCTCAGCTCCTCCAGCTTGGATTCGAGCTCGGCCACCGGCTTCTCGAAATCGAGATAGGAGCGCGTCACCGACATCGGTCAGAGATCCTTGTTCGTCGCCGTCGGCGCGCCGTCGGGCCGTGCCGGACATGACGGCGGCGGGAGGCGTTCGGGGC
>NZ_VRVC01000003.1:0-94410 GCF_008040005.1 Methylobacterium sp. WL19 | reverse complement strand
GAGCCGCGCCGCATCCGCTGCGCTGACCGCCTCGGCGCTGGGCGCCCGCACGGTCTGCGTCCGGGCCTGCGACGGCTACCTGTTCCCCCTCGGGCGCCTGGCGTCCCGCTCCGACATTCCCCTGCACGAGGCGGCCTGTGCCGCGGCTTGTCCCAACGCCGCCACCAGCCTCTACATGCTGGGTGCGAGGCAGAACGATCTCGACCGGGCCGTCGGTCTCGACGGGCGTCCCTACCGCGCCCTCCTCGTCGCGAACCTGTACCGCACCAAGCGTGTCGAGCAGTGCTCCTGTCAGCCAGAAGGCGCGGCGGCGGCGCCACTCCCGATCGAGCGCGACCCGACCGCACGGGTGGGCGACGTGGTCGCCACCCCATCGAGCGCCCGTGTGGTGGTCTCCACCCGGCCCGGCGGTTTCACGGTGGTGGATTTCCGCGAGGCCGGTCTCCTCTCACCGCGCGAGCGCCGCAGCATCGATCGCAAGATCGACGTCGTCCGGCGCGAGGCCGATGCCCGCGCCGCCGAGCAGGATGTCCGTCAGGCCGGCCGAACGGTCGACCGTGCCCCCCGCATCCGTGTGGCGCAGATGGGCTCCGGCGATGGCACCGGAGGCTTCGGCACCGTCCGGCGCCGGCAGGACGCAGATGCGGGTTTCGCCATCGTCCGCGTCGTGGTGTCCTCGCCCTTCACCCGCTGACGTCGCCCGCCGCCGTCACTGCCGACCGGGGCTTCCGTTGTGGCTCGCCCCGCGATGGCTTAGGGGCGAACACGAGTGTGATCGTTCCAGGTACCGCATGACCAAGACCAGCGACGACGGCGACCCTGCGGTGGATCCGAACTTCGACGGGGCGGCGCCGGCCAACGGCGAGACGGTGAGCCTGTCGCCGCTGGTGCGCCGGCGGATCTGTCCCAACGCCAGTCCGTTCACCTCGAGCGGCACCTGCAGCTACATCGTCGGCCAGGGCGAGGTCGCGATCATCGATCCCGGTCCCGCCGATGCCGCTCACGTGGCGGCGCTGGTCGCGGCCATTGCCGGCGAGCGGCTCACCGCCATCGTCGTCACCCACACCCACCGCGACCACTCGCCGGGCGCCCGGCTGCTGCAGGCGGAGACGGGCGCGCCCATCGTCGGCTGCGGCCCGCATCGCGCCGCCAGAAACCTGGCGGAGGGCGAATTCCCGCATCTCGACGCCAGCTCCGACCGGGACCACCGGCCCGACCGCCAGATGAACGAGGGCGACACGCTGGAGGGGCCGGGCTGGACCCTGCGGGCAGTGGAAACGCCGGGTCACACCATGAACCACCTCGCCTTCGCCCTGCCGGAGGAAACGGCCCTGTTCTCGGGCGACCACGTGATGGCGTGGTCCACGACCATCGTGGCGCCGCCCGACGGTTCGATGCGCGCCTACATGGCGTCGCTCGACGCGTTGCGCGGGCGCGACGAGACGATCTACTGGCCGGGCCATGGCGGACCCGTGCGCGATCCGCGCCGCTTCGTCCGTGGCCTCGCCGCCCACCGGCGCCAGCGCGAGAGCGCGATCCGCACCCGGATCGAGGCCGGGGACCGCGATATCCGCTCCATCGTCGGGGTGATCTATCAGGGCCTGAGCGCCCCCCTTCAGGGTGCGGCGGCGCTCTCGGTCTTCGCCCATCTGGAGGATCTCGTGGAGCGCGGGCTCGTCGTCACCGACGGCCCGCCGCGCCTCGACAGCGTCTACAGGCCGGCCTGACACCGGCATCGTGCGTAGGAGTGGGGGTGGCTCCGCTAGCCTCCGCAGCCTGAGGGTCGCCCAACCACCCCACCTCCTCCTCACAAGGGCCGTTGGATTCACGCATTCGCGCGATGGCTGTTCGTTCATCCAAGAGGGTTCGACGGAGGGCGCGACGGGCTCCCTCTCCTTCCGGGATAGGGGACCCGAGCGGCCCGCGAGATGTGTGGATATCGTAGCCCTCGTGGGGAGGAGAGCTGCGTATTCCACGAAATGCGTGGCTATGGAGCCCTTCCCATAAAGGGAGCCCGCGTTTCACCTGCAACCGAACCGAACCGAACCGAACCGAATCGAATCGAATCGAACCGAAAGAGTCGGCCCGACCGCTCACTTGACGGCGATGGCGAGGTTGGCGACCTCGTCGAGATAGCCCCGGATGGTGTCGGCATTGGCGCCGAAATCGCGGTCGCCGATCCGGGAGGCGGAGCGCACGTCGATCCGGGCTCCGTCCGCCCTCGGTCGGACACGGACCGTGATGTCGCTGGCGAGGTTCAGGATGAGTCCGCGCGTCACCGCCTCGATCCGACCGTTGCCGACGCGACCTCCGGGGCGGATCGCCTCCACGATCTGCCATTTGCGGTTCACCGCGGCCTTCCTGGCGAGTTCGAACGCGGCGTTGGCGTCGAGGTCGAGGGTGAGCGGGGCGATCTGCAGATAGGAGGCGCGCTGCGCGATCCGTGCCTCGGGGCCGGGATCGGGGGGATAATGTCCTTCGCGCGCCGCGAAGGCCGCATGCGAGCGTGAGAAGGCGGGCGGGTTGTCGGTATCGGTGGTCACGTCGGTGATGGCGGGAAGCCGCAGGCCGCGCAGCCCGACGAAGACCGGATAACCGAGGGTGATCGCGGCGAGGAACAGGCCGGCGAGAGCGCTTGCCACACCGCGCGCTCCCTCGCGCCAGACCCGGACGAAAGCGAAGACCGCAAAGCCGATCGCGATCACCGCCAGGACGAGGCCGGATGCCAGTGTCACCAGCGCGGGCCCCTCCTCCGCCCTCGGATCGCGCACCAGAACGAGGGCGAACAGGGTGACGAGGACCGACAGGATCGCGGTCCCGCGCGAGAGCGGACCGGCGCGGGTGATGGGCTCCTCGATAAGCGAACGACGCATGATACGGGTGAAATCGCTGTCCGGGAGATCGCCGCGCCATCGGGAGATGGTGCCCGCGCGCCTGAGCCCAAAGCTTTACCGGGCCTCGCTTTCCGACGCCACCCGCGAGATGGCCGCGCTTTCGATGCCGCCCGCTTCTGCTATAGCGGCCTCCACATGAGTCTCACCGCAGCGCCCCGCACCCCCGTGCCCGATGGAGGATCGGAAGACCCGTTGAGGGTCTGGTTCCGCTTTATCCGCCTCAACCGGAGGGTGACCGCCGCGATGGCGGCCGAGTTGCGCGGCCTCGGCCTGTCCATTCCGCAATTCGACGTGCTCTCGACGCTCACCGAACGCGAGGGCCTGACGCAGCAGGATCTCGCCGCGCGCCTCTACGTCACCAAGGGCAACGTTTCGGGGCTGATCGACCGCCTCGTGCAGGCCGGTTTCGTCGAGCGCCACGCCATCCCCGGCGACCGGCGCTCGCACGCCCTCCGCCTCACTCCGGCCGGGACCGAGATTGCGGCTCGCGGCATCGCCGCGCAGAAGGCCTATGTGGCCCGCACCCTCGGCACCCTGCCACAGGACGACATCGCGGCCTTCGAGCATCTCGTTCTGAAGTGGCGCGACGTGGCCCGCGCCGATTCTGAGACCTGATCCCGGATGGTGTGAGGCGCCCTCTCCTCGTCGGGCCGCAGGATGGCGGAGATTCGCCGCACGCGCCAAATCCCCGGGTGGTCAGAGTGATTGACGGATCACCGGGCGTCCTTCGGCCTCGACCTGCGGGTCGATCTGGCGGGCGGCCCGCAGGCCCGCCTCGATCGCGCCTTCGACCCAGCCGGTCTTCAGGCTGGTGAAGTCGCCGGCGAAATGGATGCGGTCCTCCGGCATCGTCCATTCGCGGATCATCCAGCCACCCCCCAGGGGGGGCGAGCCGAAGGAGCCCCTGATCCAGGGCTGCTCGGTCCAGGCGAAGTCCTTCACCGTGATCACCTCGTCGAACAGGTCGGGCATGTCGGCGCGGAACTGATCGACGGTCACCTGAGCCCGCGTCTCGCGGGGGCGGGCCAGGATGGCCTCCGCATTGGCGCCGTTCAGGTAAAAGAAGACGTTTCCATGCGACCCGGTCTCGTTGCCGGTGATGTCGATGACCCGCTCCCAGGGGCGGTCACCGCCGGCCATCGGCCAGCCATGGACGTTCTTCGAGAGCCACGAGGGTGTCTTGGTCTGGACGATGACCTTCACGGTCTTGTCCCATTCCATCTCGGCGAACATGCGCCGCTTGGCCTCCGACCAGCCGGGTTTCACGTCGATGCCGCCGAGGACGCTGAAGGGGATCGTGGACACGATGGCGTCGCCGGAGAAGTCGCGGCCGTCGCGGGTGCCGACGCGGACACCGCCGCTGGTCTGCTCGATGCTGACCACCTCCGCCTTCAGGACGATGTTCGCGGGGCCGATGGCCCCCGCCAGGGCCATGGGCAGGCGGTTGTTGCCGCCTTCGATGCGAAACACGTTCTGGTCGCCGAAATGATAGGCGAGGTCGGGAATGGCACCCAGGGCCTGCGAGCGGCTGGTGAAGGTGCCGCCATGGGCATCGAGGAGCTGGCAGAAGGCATCCGATGCACCGACGCCCTTCACGAGGTCGCCCACCGTCACGTTGTCGTAGCGGGCCAGGGAATCCGGGTCGGGCCAGCGGGAATCGAGCACAGAATCGGTGTCGAGCCCCGCCCTGTAGAGATAGCGGTTGAGGCTCGTCGCGACGCTGACGTTACGCTCCTCCCGGGAAACGGCCCAGGGCCAGTTGGCGAGGTCGGCGCCCGTGCCGGTCTGCCCGCCGATTATGTAGCGGGGAAGACCGTCGTTGAGGCTGAGGAGCGGCAGGTTGAAGCGCCGGACGTAGCTCAGCACATAGGGCATGTTGGATCGGAAATGCCCGCCGCCGGCCTCCGTGAACTGTCCGTTCTTGAGCGGAAGGGAGAGGAGCCTGCCGCCGATGCGGTCCTGATACTCGATGACCGTGACGCGGTGTCCACGGCGCAGGAGTGCCAGCGCCGCCGTCAGCCCGGACATGCCGGCACCGAGGACGAGCACGTGTTTTTGGGCCTTGCCGGTCTGCCCGAGGGCGGGTGAGGCGACGAAGGGCAGCGCCGCTGTGAAGGCCGTGCCGGCGACGCCACGGAGAATGTCGCGCTTCGTCGGAGCCAGAGGGCCGCCGGCTTTGAAACCGGCGCGGTCGTCACGGATCATCGTCGGGTACTCACCGGAAAAGCAGGGAAGGTGGCGCAATGGCGAGGCATCTTCGATGCGCCATCGCCCCATTGTTGTCGCGCCATCGCGCGGCCCTTAGGGACGGCGCATGGCGCAACCAAGGGCCTCTCGATGGCGGTCGGGAATGTGGCCGTGTACCGGTAAAAATTCCCCTTCCATCCGCCTCGGGACGCCCCCCGAGGGCGCTTCCTAATCGACGATCCGGTCGAGCAGGGCGGCGAGATCGCCGATCGATGCGATCACATGGTCTGCCAGCGGTGCCATGATCTCGCGTGCTCCCTCCCCCAGGGGGCCGCTCAGGACCGCGATGGTGACGGCCCCGGCCGAGCGGCCGGCGACGAGGTCATAGGGGGAATCGCCCACCATCGCGATCCGCCCCGGCGCGACGTTAAGATGCGTCGCGAAGGCGCTGACCATGCCGGGTTCCGGCTTCGATCCGTGGCCGGAATCGTAACCAGCGACGTAGGTTAGATGCGGTGTCAGGCCGAGAATATCGGCCTGCGCCCGGGCCGAGGCTTCGGCGTCGTTGGTGGCGATTCCGAGGGCGTAACCCGCATCGGCGAGACGCTGCGCGGTCGCCGCCGGATCGCCGATGGGACACAGATGCGCCAGCCCTTCGCGGCGGAACAGCCGGTCCATCTCCCCGTAGAGGTCCGGTCCCGCCGGGCGGCCGAGCACCTTTGCCCAGATCGGGCCATAAGCGGCCGAAGAGCCCGCGATGAGGGGGGACGTCGGCAGGAAGCGGCGCTCCTCTTCGACGTAATGGCTTACCGCCATCAAGTCTTCCAGTCGGACGCGGTCGCCCCCGGAAAGGTCATCCATGACCGCATACGCTGCCGGACCCCAGGTCCGGTCGAAATCGATGAGGGTGCCGTCTTTGTCGAACAGGATGCCGGCGAGACGGCGTGGCGTCGTCACGGTCAAGCGCCGGCCCTCACCTTCTCGACATCGAAGACGCCGGCGCGATCTCGCCGCACGATCCTGTCGCCGGGCTCGAACACGCCCAAGGCCACGTCACGGTCCGGCAGGATGACGGTGGTGGATGTGTTTAGATGGACGAGGACGAGCCTGTCCTGCGCCAGCGATGCGGTGGCCCAGCGCCGCAACTGTCCGTAATACGGCTCGCGCCGCCAGGCGTTAGGCTGGCCGGGGTCGACTTGGACGTTCATGTTCTTCGTCACCGGGTCGAGGGCGAGCACCATCTTGGCTTTCTCCGGCTTCCACTCGGCGCCGAGCCAGGCTTCCGTCATCCAGAGGCAGTGGAAGGCGCGGCAATGGTCCGGCCGTGTCGGATGGATGGCGCAGCCCTTGCCCTGCCTGGTGTGGCGGCACCATTGACCGGCGACGCTCTCCACCGCCGGGACGTCGTAGACCTTGCAGCACAGGGTGCAGGTTCCGCAGGAGCGGCCGGGCGCCGGATGGGCCACGAAGGTTGCGGGATCGAGCATGGTCCTGACGTTCCGTGCGGGCGCTGCGGTGACGGGATGGGTTTGTGAAGGCGCGCCGGGTCGCTAATGTGGCATCGCATGAACACGGGGCCGAACCGGCCCGCTTCCACAGGTAACGGCAGGCCCATGCTCTCGAACCTCGCGACCCGCGACGTCGAAACGCTGATCCATCCCTACACCAACCTCTCCACCTTCCGCGAGACCGGCCCCCTTGTGCTGGAGCGCGGCCACGGAGTCTGGGTCTATGACAGCGACGGCCGGCCCTATCTCGAAGGCATGGCCGGCCTGTGGTGCACGGCGCTGGGCTATTCCAACGAGGAACTGGTGGAGGCGGCGAGCGAGCAGATGTCGCGCCTGCCCTTCACTCACCTATTCTCGGGCCGCAGCCACGATCCGGCGATCGAGCTCGCCGAGACCCTGAAGGAGCTGATGCCGATCCCGACATCGAAGATCTTCTTCACCTCGTCGGGCTCCGAGGCCAACGACACCCAGGTGAAGCTGACTTGGTATCTCAACAACGCGTTGGGCCGCCCCGCCAAGAAGAAGATCATCTCGCGGATCAAAGGTTATCACGGCGTCACGGTCGCCACGGCCTCGATGACCGGCCTCACGGCCAACCATGCGGATTGGGACCTGCCGCTGCCGGGCTTCCTGCATGTGGGCTGCCCGCATCATTACCGCTTCGCCGAGGCCGGCGAGACGGAGGAGGCCTTCTCGCAGCGCCTCGCCGACGAACTCGAGGCCCTGATTCTCCGCGAGGGGCCGGATACCGTCGCCGCCTTCGTGGCGGAACCGGTGATGGGTGCGGGCGGAGCCATCGCCCCGCCGGCCGGCTACTTCGCCAAGATCCAGGCCGTGCTCGACCGCTACGACGTGCGCTTCATCGCCGACGAAGTGATCTGCGGCTTCGGGCGCCTCGGCACCTGGTTCGGCTCCGAGGCACTTGGAATGCGACCCGACAGCCTGTCCTTCGCCAAGGCCGTGACATCGGGCTACATGCCGCTGGGCGGCATCAGCATCGACGAGCCGCTCTACAAGGCTCTGGTGACGCAGAGCGCCAAGCTCGGCACGTTCGGCCACGGCACAACCTATTCCGGTCACCCCGTCGCCTGCGCCGTCGCGCTGAAGACCATCGAGATCTACAAGCGCGACCGCATCGTCGAAGGCGTCGCCGAGAAGGCTCCTCATTTCCAGGCAAGGCTCTCGGCTCTGGCCGACCACCCCATCGTCGGGGAGGCGCGCGGACTCGGTCTCATCGGCGGCCTGGAGATCGTCGCCGACAAGTCATCCAAGCGTCAGTACGAGCCGAAAGCCGGCGTCGCGGCCCGCTGCGTCGCCTTCGCGCAGGCCGAGGGTCTGATCGTCCGGTTCCTCGCCGGTGACCGGGTCGCGGTCTGCCCTCCCCTGGTCATCTCGCACGACGAGATCGACACGCTGTTCGACCGCCTCGGTCGTGCTCTCGACCGGACCGAGGCTTGGATCGCGTCGGAAGGTCTCAACGCAGCGCTTTAGAGTGCCTCACAAAACTCCCGATCACGATCGGTTCTCGCTCCACGCACGACAGCGCAGCGGGAGTTTTGTGAGAGACACTCAGAGCGGCGCTGCCACAGAAAAGTCCAGATCTTTCGCGCCGCAAGGAAGGTCAGATTGCGTTGCGGAATGGTATTTTTTATTTTTCCAATATTGCTTGTGTGTGTCACAAGACACGCAGCGCGGCGAGATGAAACTCTACCCTGGTAAAGTCTCGCCTATCCTTAAGCTCCCGTTCATGATCCTTCGCCGCATATGGATCTCGTGCCGCACAGCGCCGGTCCGGGTCGAACCTCTTGCGGGTGCCCGAGAGACTGGCGTGATCGTCAACCAGACAAACGAGGATCTGGTGGCGTTCCGACACCGTGAAACAGGACCCGTTCCCATGTCCCGCCCCGAACAGAACCAGCGCGCAGCCATGTCGTCGACGCCCCGTGCGTCCGGTCTGGTAACCGATCGCGAAGGTTTCCGCCCCGTGGCACTACCCGCCCTTGCCGCAGCGGTTCACGTCTCGGCGTCCGCTGCGAAAGAGGCGGCCCGGAAGATTGCCGCCCGCCGGCAGCTCTCCCGCTTCCAGCACGAGGATGCGCCCCTCGTCTGAGGCTTTTTCCTCCCGACCGAACGCCTCATGGCCAAATCGTGCGACCAAGCCTTCACGGGCTTGGTCAATCAGGTTCGATCATCGGAAGCTCGATCACCGGAACTTGGCTGTACCGGATTTGTGACCCCAGGGCGATGAAGCCGCATCGGCTATGCGGTCGAGGACGATGACATGCTGATCCTGCCGACGAGACGGCAGTTCCTGACCGGGATCGGTGCGAGTACGAGCCTCGTGGCTGCCACGGGCGCTTATGGCTTCGTGATCGAGCCACGCCATCGACTCGTGGTGACGCGCTACGCTCCCTCCCTCCCAGGCTGGACAGAGGGATTGACGCTACGAGTCGCCGTCCTCGCGGATTTCCACGTGGGCGAACCGACCATGCCGCTCGACCGGATCGCCGAGATCGTCGATGCGACCAACCGGCTTGAGCCCGATCTCATCCTGCTTCTGGGAGACTATCCGTCCGGCCCCAGCGTGACCACGCGCAAGGTGCCGCTCGTCGAGTTTGCACGGGTGATCGGGGGGCTGCGAGCCCCGCTCGGTGTCCATGCCGTCCTCGGCAACCATGATTGGTGGGATGACGAAGTCGCGCAGGCGAGACGGCGCGGGCCTGTGGAGTCGCAACGCGCGCTGGAGGCACGCGGCATTCCAGTGATGGAGAATACGGTTCTCAGGCTGGAGAATGACGGTCGCCCGTTCTGGATTGCCGGGCTCGGAGATCAGGAACCGTTCCTGCCGCGGGGCGATCGGCGCGGCCGCGACGATCTGCCCGGCACCCTGGCGCAGGTGACCGACGAGGCTCCGATCCTCCTTATGGCGCACGAGCCCTACATTTTTCCTACCGTTCCGGGGCGTGTCTCGCTGACCCTGTCCGGGCATACGCATGGTGGCCAGGTTCGGATCTTCGGCCTCTCGCCGCTGAGCCCATTCGCGCGCGGCAAAGATCTGACCTACGGCCATGTCGTCCACGGCGGACGGCATATGATCGTCTCCGGCGGCTTCGGCGTCAGCCGTGTCCCGATCCGGATCGGGGTGCCGCCGGAAATCGTCCTTCTCGAACTCGGGAGCGTGGCGCCGCCGACGTCGGTCGAGGCAGCGCCGCCCGCCTGACGGAGCGCTACTTCTTCGCGCCGATGCTCACGGTGCCTTTGGTTGAGGGGGCCGCGGCGATCGTCTTCACGACCGGCTTCTTCGGCTTCTTCGCTTCGCGGCCACCGCGTGGTTTCTCACTCGCCATGATCGTCTCCTTGGATCGTCGGAACACGAGCATGCCACGGATTCGGCGGCAGGCGACATGAAATCGCGCATCGGCATTGATGGCGGCTCACAGACCCCCGCGACCGGGTGGCATTACCGGGATCGCGTCGGCGATGGAGATCCCGGTCGGATCGATGCGGCAGCGATGGGCATGGATCTCGACCCCGCCCGCAGCCGCCCTGGCGAAGGCCCGGTCGAAGGCCGGGTCGAGGTCCCGCGCCACGTCGAACCGCTCGGCCTGCATCTGCACCACGATGATCAGCATCGCCCGGCCGCCCTGAGCGACGACCTCCGTCAGCTCGTCCATGTGCCGCGCGCTGCGGGCGGCGACGCAATCGGGAAACTCGGCGAGGCCCGGCTCGCGCAGGAGGTGACAATTCTTCACCTCCACGTGGCAGGGCGGCAGCCCCTCGCCCGTGGCCAGGAAATCGACTCGGCTGGCACGACCGTAGCGCACCTCCGGACGTAGCGAACCGTATCCCGCCAACGGCGGGAGACGACCTTCGGCGAAGGCCTCGGCGACGAGGGCATTGGGCCGCATGGTGTTGATGCCCACCCATTGCGGACCGCCGGGGAGGTCCGCCTCCACCAGTTCCCATGAAAAGCCGAGCTTGCGCGCAGGGTTGGTGGAGGCGGAGAGCAGGACGCGCGATCCGGGCACGACGAGGCCGAGCATGGCGCCCGGATTGGCGCAATGCGCGGTGACGAGGCTGCCATCCGCCAGTTCGATATCGGCGAGGAACCGCTTGTAGCGCCGGACGAGCCGGCCCTCGATCAGCGGTGCTGCGAACTTCATTTGGTGGAACTCCACATCCGAGCGGGTGCCCCGCCCCTATCAGCAGCCTGCCGGCCGGACCAGGGAGCCGCCATGGTCAGGTGGGCATCGTCGCGCTACGTCGTCGTCATCGCCACGCGACCGCCACGGATTCCGATGACAGACCCCGCTCCTTCCCCCATCACCGCCGCGATCCTCGTCATCGGCGACGAGATTCTGTCCGGGCGGACCAAGGACAAGAATATCGGCACCATCGCCGATTACTGCACGGCCATCGGCATCGACCTGCGCCAAGTCCGCATCGTCCCCGACGAGGCCTCGGAGATCGTCGATGCGGTGAACGCATTGCGGACCCGCTACACCTATCTCTTCACCACCGGGGGCATCGGTCCCACCCATGACGACATCACTGCCGATTGCGTGGCGGCCGCCTTCGGCGTGACCATCGATGTCGATCCACGAGCCAAGGCCATGCTGCTCGAGCGGCACAAGCCGGAAGACCTCAACGAGGCCCGGCTCCGCATGGCGCGTATTCCGGCCGGTGCCGATCTCATCGCCAACCCGATTTCGAAGGCGCCTGGCTTTCGCATCGGCAACGTCTTCGTCATGGCCGGTGTGCCGGCGATCATGCAGGCCATGCTGGATGAGATCGGCCCCACCCTCGCGACGGGAGCGCGCGTCCTGTCGGAGACGATCGAGGCCGGAAACCTGCCTGAAGGCAACTATGCATCGGGCCTCGGTGAGATCGCGAAGGCGCACCCCGGCGTCTCCATCGGGTCCTATCCTTCGATGACGCAACAGGGTTTCGCCAATCGGATCGTGGTGCGCGGCAAGGATTCGGATGCGGTGGCCCGAGCCCGGGTCGAGATCGCCGACCTCGTGGCGCAATTGAAGGCCGCCGACGGCAAGGCATGACCGTATCGAGGTCGGGACCACCGGCAGCGAGACCGCGCGCACGGAGATGAATAATGCCCGAGCGGTCGCGCACGCTCCGGTTCAGCGGCTCGATGGCAGGATGATCCCGTGCCGCAACCCCATGGCGGGAGCGGTCCTCTCTCCGGAGACGTTCCGTGCCCGTGAAACCGCTATCATTCCTCGCTAGGCTTCGTATGACGCCGGTCCTGTGCGGATTCGTGGTCGTCGGCCTCTGCAGCCTACCCGCTGTCGCCGCCGATTTCCCCGATCCTTATGGACCGCCCCGTGATTTCCCCGCCGAGCGGCGGCTCCCGCCTCCTGTGGAGGATTTCGGCCCCGAGCGCGGGGCGGCCCGGCTCATCGAGCCGTGCCGGGTCGTGGTCCGGCGTCGGATCACGCCCGATGGGGAAGAGATCGTGAAGCGGGTGACGATCTGTGAGGAGCGTTCGGACCGCTTCCGGCCCGAGCCGGATCGCGGATACGGCGAGGCGAGGCCCTTGCTCCGACCCCCGCTGCCGCCCGGCGACATTCCATTCGTGGATGAAACTCGCCCCGGGCGGGGAGCCGATCACGGGGAAGATCGCCTGGAGGAGCGCCCGGCGGACGGGCTCGCCGGCGACGAGCGCCTGTCCGACGAGCCGCCGTTGGAAGAGCGCGGACGCGGCCCGCGCTACTGAGGCGGTCGCGTCGGGCTTTGAGGTATCAGGCCCGTACGACGGGCCGGGCCTTCACGGCTGCGGCCAGCGCCTTCAGCTGGCGGTTCAGATCCGCCAGTTCGTTGAGGGCGATGGTCCGGTGGCCGTCCTTGACCGCACGCTCGATGTCGGCGACCTGCGCTGTGGCCATGCGCTTCAGTTCGGCGGCGAGTTGGTCCCGGGTCATCGGCGCTCCTGTCACGGCTCGGGGTGATGGGACCGTGATAGGGCCCGCATGCTTAACCGACGGTGTTCATCGGGTGCGGCGCACCCAATGAACCGTGCCCGTCATGCGGTCTTACGTCCGCCAGGGATGCGCGGGCAGCTCGGTGGCGCCGACCGTGCTGGCACCGGCGAGAGCGACGGCGTGGTCGTTCTCCACGCTGGAGCCGCTGACGCCGATGGCGCCGGACATCTCGCCGTCCTGGTCGACGATCGGGATGCCGCCGGGGAAGGTGATCAGGCCCTCGTTGGAATGCTCGATGCCGAAGAGCGGGCCGCCCGGCTGCGACAGCTGGCCGATCTGCCCCGTCATCATGCCGAAGAACACGGAGGTCTTGGCCTTCTTCTGGGCGATGTCGATGGAACCGACCCAGGCCCCGTCCATGCGGTAGAACGCTTTGAGGTTACCGCCGGAATCGACGACGGCGATACACATCTGGGTGTCGAGCTCCACCGCCTTGGCGCGGGCGGCCTCGATGGCCTTGTGGGCGTCTTCGATGGTCACATGCATGATGGTTTCTCCCTTGTCGGTCGACGAGATCGGAGCCGTTTGGCCGTCTTCGCGTAGCGGAAGCGAGTGGCCCCGGCGCCTGTTCTCACGGCGACACACCGTGAACGATAGGACATTTCGGGCCTAAAGCGAGGACGGCCGCCCCTTTCGGAAGCGGCCGTCCTGCTCAGCGATGTCTACGAAGCGAGCGGATCAGCTGGCCGACATCGCGTTGGCCTTCTCGATCAGCGCCTCGGCCATACGGATCGAGGCGATGTCGATGAGGCGGCCGTCCAGCGAGACGGCGCCCTTGCCGGCCTTGGCGGCCTCTTCCATGGCTTCGAGGATGCGGCGGGCCTTGGTGACTTCGGCTTCCGACGGGGTGAACACCTCGTTGGCGAGGTCGATCTGCGAGGGGTGGATCGCCCACTTTCCTTCGAAGCCGAGGGCGGCGCAGCGGCGGGCGGCGGAGGTGTAGCCGTCCGGATCGGAGAAGTCGCCGAACGGGCCGTCGATCGGACGCAGGCCGTAGGCGCGGCACGCGATCAGCATGCGGTTCTGGGCGAACAGCCACGGGTCCTGCCAATGGGTCTCGCGGTTGCCGGCCTCGTCCTTGTCGGTGAGCACCGAGAAGTCCTTGTTCACGCCGCCGATGACGGTGGAACGGGCGCGGGTAGAGGCGGCGTAGTCGGCCACACCGAAGGACATGGCTTCCAGGCGCTTCGACGAGGTGGCGATCGCCTCCACGTTGGCCATACCCAAAGCGGTCTCGATCAGCACCTCGAAGCCGATCTTCTTCTCGCGCTTCTTGGCCTGCTCGATCTGGGTGGTCAGCACGTCGATGGCGTAGACGTCGGCCGGCACGCCGACCTTGGGGATCAGGATCATGTCGAGGCGCGGACAGGCTTCGACGATGTCGACCACGTCGCGGTACATGTAGTGGGTGTCGAGACCGTTGATGCGGATCATCATGGTCTTGGTGCCCCAATCCAGGTCGTTGAGCGCCTGGATGATGTTCTTGCGGGCCTGCTCCTTATCGTCGGGGGCGACCGCATCTTCGAGGTCGAGGAAGATCACGTCGGCCTTCGAGGAGGCGGACTTCTCCATGAAGGTCGGGTTGGAGCCGGGAACGGCGAGTTCCGAGCGATGGAGGCGCGGGGTCGCCTGCTGGATCAGGGTAAAGCTCATCGGGGAATCCTTCCTTGTTTGGTTTCGTTGCGGGTGGTGAGGCCGCAAAACGCGGTCCACCATACCGGTCGTGGGGCGCTCGCGCGCCAGCCCCAGGGCCGTGTCCGACCCTCGGTATCCTTACAAATGCCTCAGCCCGTCGCGCCGAAGCCGACGGCGATGCAGTTGATCGACAGCAGCAACGCGGATTTCACCGCCTCGCGCTTGTCCTCGTCTTCCTCGCCCCGAAAACGGCGAAGCAACTCCACCTGTTCTCGGCTGACCTGATTGATCGTCGGCAGCCGGCCATTGAGGCGGTCCCGGAACTGCGGGTAGCGCTCGGCCAGTTCGCGGTCGCCGCTGACACGCAGGGCCATCTCGCGGGTCAGCTCGTACTCGGCCTCGATCAGCGGGAAGATGCTGTTGCGGGCGGCCTCGTCGGGCACGAGACCGGCGTAATCTTTCGCAATAGCGAGGTCGACCATCAGAAGTGTCTTCTCGACCTCGTCGAGGATGAGGCGGAACGGCTTCGATTCGGCAAAGAGCCGCTTCAGCTGTGCTTCGCCCTGCGCTCCGCGCACGTCGAGGAAACTCTTCAGGCCGGAGCCGACGCCGTACCAGCCGGTGATGACGTGGCGGTTCTGCGACCAGGCGAAGACCCAGGGAATCGCGCGCAGATCCGCCAGCGAGCGGGCGCCGAAGCGCCGCGCCGGACGGGAGCCGATGTTGAGGAGCGCGATCTCGTCGAGCGGGCTCGCGGCCTGGAAATAGGTCACGAGATCGGGGTGCTGGATCAGGTTGACGTAGGCAGCGCGCGAGGCGCCCGACAGCGCTTCCAGCGTGTCGTCGAACTCATTGCGCGGGATGTTGATCGCCTCGCGCTCCGATTTCAACGCGTGGTCGAACACCGACGAGGCCAGGAGCTCCATCTGATAGGCAGCGGTGCCGCGGTTGGCGTATTTGAAGGAGACGACTTCTCCCTGTTCGGTGGTGCGGAATCGGCCGTTGATCGATCCCGGCGGCTGGGCGGCGATGGCCCGGGCGGTGGGCGCCCCGCCACGGCTCACCGAACCGCCGCGACCGTGGAAGAAGGCGATCGGCACGCCCGACGACTTGCCGAGCTGGGTCAGCTTGTCCTGCGCCTTGTAGAGCTCCCAGTTCGAGGCGACGAAGCCGCCATCCTTGTTCGAATCCGAGTAGCCGATCATCACCTCCTGCATCCCGCCCTGCCAGCGGGTGGAGCGGCGCACGACGGGGATCGAGAACAGCTCCTTCATGATGGCGGGCGCAGCGCGCAGGTCGTCGATGGTCTCGAACAGCGGCACGATCGGCAGGCAGCAGATCTCGGTGCCGGCGGCATCGAGGAAGTTGCCGGCTTCTTTGGCGAGGAGATAGGCGCCGAGGATGTCGGGGACCGAGCGGGTCATCGACAGGATGAACGAGCCGAAAGCCTCGCGGTCGAGCTGCTCGCGCATCTCACCGACGAGGGCAAACGTCTCGAGCGTTTCGCGGGCATCGTCGGGCAGGCTCTCGAACGAACGCTCCCCATGCATCGGCTTCGCCAGCTCGGACAGCAGCCAGTTCTTCCACTCGGGCGATTCGAGGGCGGGCGGCGTCTTGTTCTGGCCGTGGCTCTGGTGCCACAGGGCATGGAGCGTCTTCGTGGTGCGCGTGGTGTTCTCGCGCAGGTCGAGGCGCACGGTGGAGAAGCGGAAGATCTCGACCATGCGGCGCACCGGCCGGACGAGGTCGATGGCCAGCGACGGGCAATTCGCTTCGGTGAGGCCGGCTTCGAGGTGGCGCAGATCGTTGATGAGCCCGTCGGCACTCGGATAGTCGGGGCCGCTGGTGCGCTGCCCCTTGTTGCGCGCGATGGTGGCTTCGAGCTTGCGCAGGATGCAGGTGAGGAACTGGCGATAGGCCTCGCCCGGATTGCGGCTGGCGATGGCGCGCCCGTCGCCGCTCTCCGCGAGAAGCTGCGCGAGTTCGGACTTGAACGTCGCCGGCACAGGCAGCGAGCGCTCGGTGAGGGAGAGCGTGCGGCCAAGCGCCGTGACCCCGTCGCGGTAGCGCCGCAGGGAGGCCAGCGCGTTGCGCTGGAGCGTGGCACGGGTCACCGACGAGGTGACGTAGGGATTGCCGTCTCGGTCCCCGCCGATCCAGGAGCCGAACTGGAAGAAGGCCGGCACCTCGAACTTCTCGTCCGGGTAGTATTCGGCGAGGGATTCCTCGAGGGAGTAGAGCACCTCGGGGAGCATTTCGAACAGGGTCTCGTCGAAGAAGTGCAGGCCCCAGGCGACCTCCCGCTCTACGGTGGCCTTCTCGAGATGGAGTTCGCCGGTCATCCAGACGAGCTCGATCTGGTCGCGCAACTCGTTCATCAGGCCGTTGCGCTCGCGCTCGGTCCAGCGCGGCAACTCAAGCTCGCGCAGGACGAGGTAGATGCGTCGGAACTTCTCCAGCACCGTCACGCGCTTGCCCTCGGTGGGATGCGCCGTGATCGTCGGGCGGATGCGCAGATCCTTCAGCAGGGCGTGGATCTCGGGCGCTTTGATGCCGTTCTTCACCGCTTCCGCCAGGACCGCGCTGAAGCTGCCGCCGAGCTCCGCCCGTCCCTTCGTGCGCTCCAGGTGCCGGCGCCGACGCATGGCGGCGTTCTGCTCGGCGATGGAGAGCAACTGGAACCAGATGCCCTGCACCTGAAGGGCGCGGGCGAGGAGCTCGGGCGAGAATTCCGAGATGTTGGCTTGGCCCAGGAGCACGGCCTCCAGTTCCGGCTCGTGCCGGCGGGCGACTTCGAGCAGGGCGTGGAACAGGATGTCGAGCGCCTCCTTCGACGACGTACCGGTGATGACCGGCGGCGCGAAGGGATGGTCGAGGGTCCCGACCGGGGCGTGGAGGGTATCGGTCATCGGATGGCCACCTCGAACAGAGTTGAGCCGATGGCCGCCGGGGACGCGCGGGCAACGGTGATGAAGCGGCCGCCCCGCAGCATGGAACGCAGCGTCGGGGCGATCAAGGGGTGGTTTCTGTGGTTGGGTCCGTCGGCGGCCGGGCGGCGCTGCCCCTCTCCCGGTCGCTCCGCGACCACCCTCCCCCGCTGAGGGGGAGGGTTTGCGCGTTCAGGCGGCGAGTTTGCGCATCACCTGCTCGACCGTCGAGCCGAAATCGCCGGGGCTGGGGGCCACGGTCAGGCCATAGGAGCGCATGATCTCGGCCTTCTCGGCGGCACTGTCGCCGGTGGCGGAGATGATGGCGCCGGCATGGCCCATGCGGCGGCCCTTCGGAGCGGTGAGACCGGCGACGAAGCCGATGACGGGCTTCGACATGTTCTCCTTGATCCAGGCCGAGGCCTCGGCCTCCTGCGGACCACCGATCTCGCCAATCATCAGCACGGCCTTGGTGTCGGGGTCCTGCTCGAACAGGGCGAGATGGTCGAGGAAGGACGACCCGTTAATCGGGTCGCCGCCGATACCCACCGACGTGGTGATGCCGATGCCCTTTTCCTTCATCTGCGCCGCCGCCTCATAGCCGAGGGTGCCCGAGCGCGAGATCACGCCGACATTGCCCTTGAGGTAGATGTGGCCGGGCATGATGCCGAGCATCGACTTGCCGGGCGAGATGATGCCGGCGCAGTTCGGGCCCACCACCATGGTGCGCTTGTCCTTGGGGTAGCGGCGCAGATACCGCTTCACCCGCATCATGTCCTGAGCCGGGATGCCGTCGGTGATCGAGCAGATCAGCGCGAGCCCGGCATCGGCCCCTTCCATGATCGCGTCGGCCGCGAAGGGCGGGGCGACGAAGGTGATCGAGGTGGTGGCTCCGGTGGCCTCGACGGCCTCCTTGACGGTGTTGAACACCGGGACGCCGAGATGGGTCTTGCCGCCCTTGCCCGGGGTGACGCCGCCGACGATGTTCGAGCCGTACTCGATCATCTCCTTGGCGTGGAACGTACCCTTATCGCCGGTGATGCCCTGGACGATGATCGGGGTCTTCTCGTCGATCAGAATGCTCATGACGTATCCTCCCCTCGTCTCAGTGGTTGCGCTTGGCGGCGTCGCAGGCGGCGACGGCCTTGGTGGCGGCATCCGACAGGCTGTCGGCGGTGATGAGATCGAGGCCGCTCTCGGCCAGGATCTTCTTGCCCGCCTCGACATTCGTTCCGGCGAGCCGGACGATGAGCGGCACGTCGATCTTCACTTCCTTCGCCGCCTGGATCACGCCCTGGGCGACCCAGTCGCAGCGGTTGATGCCGGCGAAGATGTTGACGAGGATCGCCTTGACGTTGCGGTCCGAGAGGACGAGCCGGAAGGCCGTCGCCACACGGTCGGGGCTGGCGCCGCCGCCGACATCGAGGAAGTTCGCCGGCTCGCCGCCCGCGTGCTTGATCATGTCCATGGTGGCCATGGCGAGGCCGGCGCCGTTGACGATGCAGCCGATCTCGCCGTCGAGGCCGATATAGCTGAGATTGTGCTCGGCGGCCTGGGCCTCGCGCGGGTCGCCCTGCGAGGGATCGTGCATGTCGGCGATGTTGCGCCGGCGGAACATGGCGTTGTCGTCGAAGGACATCTTGGCGTCGAGCGCCAGGACGCGGTCGTCCTTGGTGACGACGAGAGGGTTGATCTCCAGCATCGTACCGTCGCAATCGCGGAACGCCCGGTAGGCGTTCATGATCGTCTTCACGGCCGCCGAGACCTGCTTGATGTTCAGGCCGAGCTGGAACGCGATCTCGCGGGCCTGGAACTGCTGCAGGCCGACGGCCGGCTCGACCACGACCTGGATCAGGGCCTCGGGCTCGTTGGCGGCGATCTCTTCGATGTCCATGCCGCCGCGCTGCGAGGCGATGACGCGGACTCGCTCGGCCTTACGGTCGAGGACGTAGCCGAGATAGAGTTCGCGCTCGAACGGGTCGGCGGTCTCGATATAGACGCGCTGGACAGGCTTGCCTTCCGGGCCGGTCTGCAGGGTGACGAGACGCTTGCCGAGGAGGTCCTTGGCGGCGTCGCGGACCTCGTTGTAGGTCCGGCACAGCTTAATGCCGCCGGCCTTGCCGCGCGCACCGGCATGGATCTGGGCCTTCACCGCCCAGAACGAGCCACCGAGCTCGGTGGCGGCGTAGACTGCCTGGTCGGGGCTGAAGGCCACCGCGCCTTTGGGAACCGCGACGCCGAATCCGGCGAGCAGCTCCTTGGCTTGATACTCATGCACGTCCATGTGCGTTCTCCTCGGCGTTTTTCCCTGGGACAGACACTCTCGTAAATTTCACTTCACGGAAAGAGCTTCTGTTGTAATATTTTTTTACATTCTCTTTCACTCCGCCTTTAACGGCGGACGGAATGTATTTTTTAGACGAAAAGGCCGGCTGAGTTTGCTCTCGCCGGCCTGTCGTTGGTCTTAGTTCACCTTGGCCTTCACGACCTCGTAGATCTTCTCGTTCAATGGTCCTGCTGGCCCAAGCAACTCTTCGAGTTGCTTCAGTCGCTCATCGGCAAATCCCCGATCGTCCAGGCCCTTGGCGTTGACATAGACGTTGAGCGCGGCGCTGCGCAGTCCGGCATGAGCGGAGAGAACCGCGACCCCTGCATCGGAGATGACGTTGAGGTTGCCCTTGTCGGCCACGGCCTCGGCGAGGTCGATGACCTCGCGGCAGGCGCGGCAACAGGCGAGCGGCACGTCGGTGGCGACCTTGAGCGCCTCTTGGATTCTGGCGGCGCGAGCCGCCTTTTCCTCGTCGGTGCCCTTCGGCAGGCCGTAGGCTCCCATCACGGCGTCGAAAGCCTCGACATCGTCGGCGATCATTCCAGTGAGTTCGGCCCGGAGCGCTTCGGACTTGCCGAGGATCTCCTTCAGCTCGCCCTCCACCTCGACGTACTTCTTCTTTCCGATGGTGAGGTTGCACACCATGCTGAGGAGCGCGGCGCCCATGGCACCGGAGATAGCGGCGGCTCCGCCGCCTCCGGGGGTCGGGGCCGAGCTCGCGAGCCCGTCGAGGAAGCTCTGGATGGTTTCGTTGGCGGGCGCCGTCTTCTCGCTCATGGGTCAGGCCATCGTCTTGGCGAGGGCATAGATCTCCTCGGCGTCGAAGACCTTCTCGGCGCTGTCGAAGAGCTGGCCGACGCAGGCGCGGTGCAGCTTCAGCTTCAGGCCGCCGATGCCGAGGGCCCCGAACACCTTCTTGCCGTGCCGCTCCTTACCCTTGTCCATGGCGTCGATGCCGCCGAAGCCGAGGGGCGGCTGGGCGTTGTAGTCGGCGATGAACTCGATGCTGGCCTCGTCTTTCCAGTCGGCTTCGGCAAGAAGCTCGAGGCCGATGGCGCCGGCCGAGAAAACGAGGTTCTGGCCCTTGACGATGGCGGCGCGCGAGGCGGCGTCCGGCGTCGCGGCGGCGCTGATCTGAACGTTGAAGCGCTTGTTGATGGAATCGGCGGCGGCCTGGGCCTTGTCCAGCGAACGACCGCAGAGGACGACGGTGGCGCCTTCCTGCGCAAGGAGCGCTGCCGAGCGCATGCCCACCGGACCGGTGCCGGCGAGCACGACGGCCTTCTTGCCCTGAAGCGATCCGGCGGCCTTCTGAACCAGCGCGACGCCGGCGGCTGCGGTGGTGTTCGAGCCGTTCGAATCGAGCATGATCGACACGCGGAAGGGGCCGAAGAAACGCTTCTTCACGGCCTCGAACACCGCTTCGCCGGCCGCCATGCTGCCGCCGCCGACGAAGATCGCCGTGGACTTCTTCTCGGAACCGCCGCGGGTGTAAATCGTGCCGTCCACCAGCGCGCCGACATTGTCGGGCGTCACGTTGCCGTAGCCGGTGATGCGATCGGCCCCGCCGTCGTAACCGACGACCACATCGAACACGCTCGGAACGGTATCGGTATCCAATTGGAACAGCAGCTTCTTCGTCATGTCGTTTCCTCTGCCCGCGTCGCTGCGCGGTTATCGTATGATTGGCGAGACTGCGATGAGCCGCGCGATGGTGTGCTCCAACATTCCGCAGTGTCGGCGGCCCGTCATCCGAACACCCCGTCGGCACAGCCTCGATCAGCGCCCGGCGATTTGGATTTCGGGCTCCGCTCCACGGCCCCGGAGGGACGTCTGCGTCTCCGAGCCGGGTCTCCACGTATGGAGCCCGATCCTCACACCACGTTCTGCGGCTTGCCCGCAACATAGGCCTCGACGTTGTCCACGAGCTGGTCGGCCAGGATCTGCATGGCCTCCTTGCTCGCCCAGGCCACGTGCGGCGTGACGATGAGGTTGGGCAGGTCGAGCTCGCACAGGATGTTGCCGTTCTTGGGCGGCTCGGTCATCACCACGTCGAATCCGGCGCCGCCGATCGTGCCGGCCTTCAGGGCCTCGGCGAGGGCTTCCTCGTCGACGAGGCCGCCACGCGCCGTGTTGATCAGGATGGCGTGTTTCTTCATCTTGGCCAGCTGCTCGGCGCCGATCATGTTCCGGGTCTCCGGCGTCAGCGGCGCATGCAGGGTGATGACGTCGGATTCGGTCAGGATCGTCTCGAAATCCACGAGGCCTTCCTGCGGGAACACGTCGTAGGCGATGACCTTCATGCCGAGCGCTTCCGCCCGCTTGGCGATGGACTTACCGAGCGCGCCATAGCCGACGATGCCCAGCGTCGAGCCGGCGATGTCGTGGATCGGATAGTCGAAATAGCAGAACTGGGTGGACTTCGCCCAATCGCCCCGGCGCACGGAGTTCGCGTAGGGCACGATGGCGCGCCGCAGGGCGAACATCAGGCCGATCACGTGCTCGGGCACGGTGTTGAAGGCGTAGTTGCGGATATTGACGACCGTGATGCCGAGTTCCTTAGCGACGGCCTTGTCGACGACATCGGTGCCGGTGGCGGCCACGGCGATGAGCTTGAGGTCGGGGAGCTGCTTCAACGTCTCGGCGCGCATGGGCACCTTGTTGATCAGCGCGATCTCGGCCCCCTTCAGGCGCTCGACGATCTCCTCCGGCGTCCAGGTGGAGTCGTACTCGGTATATTCGTGCGGGAAATTGAACTCACGCACCTTGGCGTCGAGGGATTCACGATCGAGGAAGACGATTTTGTGCGCCATTGGAACCCTCAAGCGACGTTCCGCGCCGAGCGCGACGTTACGCGATACACGCTTCTATAGACGATGCCCCGGGGCCGGCGAGATGCCGGCCCCGGGAAACAGCTTCGATCAGGACTTGGCGAGGGGGTTCTCACGCAGGTAGCTGGAGGCGGCGGCGACGCCGGAGCCCGGCTGCACCTTCACGCCGTTGTCGAGCATGGCCATCTCCGCGCCGGCGATGGCGCCGAGAAGCGAGAGCTCGTTCAGGTCACCCACGTGGCCGATGCGGAACACCTTGCCGGCCACCTGGCTCAAACCCGCGCCGAGGGCGAGGTTGTAGCGCACGAAGGCGTGCTTGATGATCGCGGCGGCGTCGATGCCCTCGGGGACGAGGATGGCCGTCACCGTGTCCGAGTTCCACTTGGCTTCCTTGGCGCAGGTCTTGAGACCCCAGGCCGCCACGGCCTGGCGGGTCGCCTCGGCGAGTACGGCATGGCGGTGGTAGACGTTCTCGAGACCTTCTTCCCGCAGGCAGGCGAGTGCCTCGCGCAGGCCGTAGAGAAGCGGCAGGGCGGGGGTGTAGGGGAAGTAGCCGGCGCCGTTCTGCTTCTGATGGTCGGCCCAGTCGAAGTAGACATGCGCGAGACGGTCGTTCGGGCCCGACGAGGACTCGGCGGCCTTGAGCGCCTTCTGGCTGACGCAGATCACGCCGAGGCCGGCGGGGAGCATCAGGCCCTTCTGCGAGCCGGCGATGGCGCAATCGACCTTCCACTCGTCGGCGTAGAACGGCAGCGAGCCGATCGAGGACACGCCATCGACGAAGAGAAGTGCCGGGTGGCCGGCCGCGTCGATCGCCTTGCGCACGGCACCGATGTCGCTGGTGACGCCGGTGGCGGTCTCGTTATGGACCGTCATGACGGCCTTGATTTCGTGGTTCGTGTCGGCGCGCAGCGCCTCCTCGATCCGCTGCGGGTTCGCACCCGTGCCCCACTCCTCTTCCTGAACGATCACGTTCAGGCCGAGGCGCTGGGCCATGTCGATCCACAGGTGGCTGAACTGGCCGAAGCGCGAGGTCAGCACCGTGTCGCCGCGATGCAGGGTGTTGGTCAGCGCCGATTCCCAGATACCGGTACCCGAGGCCGGGAACAGGAAGATCGTGCCCTCGGTCGAGCCGAACACGGCCTTGGTCTCTTCGAACAGGGGCTTGGTCAGCGTCGGGAAATCCACCGAACGATGATCCTCGGAGGGAACGATCATCGCCCGCTGGACGCGGTCGGGGATGTTCGTCGGGCCCGGAACGAACAGATGGTTCCGACCCGGCCGTCTCGTTGCCGCCATGTTGTGTCTCCGGTTCTTCTTCGGTTCGCGCGCACGCATCGTGCGACGCTGGGATCGAATACGGTGGTCCGAGGTCGCGATCCGGCCTGATGGGCAGCCGGGACGGTTCCTAAGCTTTGGGAAAGAAACGGCGGCGCTGCCAGGAGCCCCGGCTGCCGCGCGTCCGTCTGGAGGAGTAGGCAGGGTCCACGATCGCCGACGGAAGGCGCGAGGCCCGCCTCGTGCCATCACCGATGACTGCGAGTTCCGGAGCGCTCGACGTGACTGCCTTCGACTGGATCAAGCCTCTCTCCGTTGGCCGGGGCGCGCGAATACCGCACACTCCCAAGGCCTTGGACGTCGTTTCTCACCTCGTCGGCAACCTTGATTTCGCCTCGCATGGGCTCCGGACACGCGCTTTCCAGCGCGATCCGGTGGGTCACCTTGATCGGGACTATGCCGGGGTTCGCCCCCGAAGGAAAACGCAAAAAACTTCCCGGCCACTCAAAAAATTTGTCGCGCAGTGCAACATCCGCGCGATGCGGTTGAAGTAGTCGCGTTGGGAGGCGAGCCACGGGGCGAGACG
Source organism: Methylobacterium sp. WL19 (assembly GCF_008040005.1). Taxonomy (NCBI): domain Bacteria; kingdom Pseudomonadati; phylum Pseudomonadota; class Alphaproteobacteria; order Hyphomicrobiales; family Methylobacteriaceae; genus Methylobacterium; species Methylobacterium sp. WL19. Next base: position 70,236 of record NZ_VRVC01000003.1, on the reverse strand, counting down.
GCGCGCGTCATCAAACTGATACGGGAATCCGGTTTGGCTCAACGCACCGAAGCCGTTCGGAGTGGATCGTGGGCGAAGATACAGAGAAGACGATCCGCGTGAGGACGCTCTTCCTGTCCGATATGCATCTGGGCACGAAGGGCTGTCAGGCAGGATTGCTGCTGGAATTCCTGCGGGATTACGACGCCGACGAGATCTACCTCGTCGGCGACATCGTGGACGGCTGGCAGCTCAAATCGGGCTGGTTCTGGCCGCAGAGCCACAACGACGTGGTGCAGAAACTGCTGCGCAAAGTGCGCAAGGGCTCGACGCTGATCTACATCCCCGGCAACCACGACGAGTTCCTGCGCGATTATCTCGGCATGACCTTCGGCGGGATCGAGGTGGTGGACGACCGGATCCACGTCGCTGCGGACGGCAAGCGCTACCTCGTCATCCATGGCGACCAGTTCGACATGGTCGTGCGGCATGCCAAATGGATCGCCTTCCTGGGCGACGGGGCCTACACGTTCGCGCTCTTCATCAACACGCATCTGAACACGATCCGGCGTCGCCTCGGCCTCGCCTATTGGTCGCTCTCGGCCTGGGCGAAGCTGAAGGTGAAGAACGCCGTCAACTTCATCGGAAAGTTCGAGGAGCTGCTCAGCGCGGAGGCCAAGCGCGTGGGCGCAGACGGCGTCATCTGCGGACACATCCACCATGCCGCGCACCGGCAGATCGCCGGGCTGACCTATCTGAACACCGGGGATTGGGTGGAATCCTGCACCGCCATCGTCGAGCATTACGACGGCACCATGGAGGTGCTGCATTACCCGAGCGTGTTGCGGGCGCGGGCCGCCGCGGAAGAAGCGGAGCGCAGCGCGGTCGCCGTCGGTCCGGCGCGGGCGGTCGCGTGAGGCTGCTGATCGCCACCGATGCGTGGCACCCGCAGGTCAACGGGGTCGTCCGCTCTCTCGAGAACATGGCGGCGGCGGGCCAGGAGCTCGGCTTCGAGACCGTGTTCCTGACCCATCAGGACTTCGCCTCGGTGCCGCTTCCGGGATACCCGGAGATTCGGCTGTCCTATGCCACCAAGGGCAAGGTCGCGCGCCTATGGTCGGATCTCGCCCCGACCCATGTCCATGTGGCCACCGAGGGGACCGTCGGCTACGCGACCCGGCGCTATTGTCTCGCCCATGGCCGCCCTTTCACCACGAGCTATCACACGCGCTTTCCCGAGTACCTCGCCGCCCGCGCCCCCGTCCCCGAAAGCTGGAGCTACGCCTGGCTGCGGCGCTTCCATGGCGCCGCGAGCGGGACGATGGTCTCGACCCCTTCCCTGGAGCGTGACCTCGCCTCTCGCGGCTTCGGCAACCTGATGCGCTGGACGCGGGGGGTCGATACGGACCTCTTTCGCCCCGCCGGGCCGGATGACGTCCCGCCCGATGCCCTGGTCGGATTGTCCGGACCGTTCTTTCTCTTCGTCGGCCGGCTGGCGGTGGAGAAGAACGTCTCGGCCTTCCTCGATCTCGACCTGCCGGGCACCAAAATCGTGGTCGGAGACGGCCCCGACCGGGCGCGCCTCGCCGGCCTGTATCCGAAGGCCCGCTTCCTCGGCACCCTGACCGGCGCGGCGCTCGCCCGCATCTACGCGGCGGCGGACGTCTTCGTGTTCCCCAGCCTTACCGACACGTTCGGCATCGTCCTGCTCGAAGCCCTCGCCTGCGGCGTTCCGGTGGCGGCCTATCCGGTCACCGGCCCCCTCGACGTCATCGGCGGGACCGGCGCCGGAATCCTCGGACCCGACCTGCGCGAGGCGGCGCTCGCCGCCCTGTCGATCCCCCGCGAGCGCTGCCGCGCAGAGGCCTTGCGCTACACCTGGGGCGAGAGCGCGCGCCAGTTCTTCACCAACATTTCGCTGGCTCACGGCACCGGCCTTCCCACGCCGAAGCGCCGGGCGTTCAGGACGGCACCGGCAGTGTAGCGTGGGACGGTGGGGATGACCTTCCGGCCTCTTCGCTTGGGGGCACACGCCCACACATTTCTGGCGCCAAGCAAGGTGACCCGTCTTTGGCCGAAGTGTAATCCATCGGGCCGATGACCAGACCGTTCGCCGACCCCGTCGCCAGCACCCTCCCCGCTCTCATCGGCTGCGACGAGGTCGGGCGCGGTGCGCTGTGCGGCCCCGTGGTCGTGGCGGCGGTCTGGTTCGATCCCGCCGTGTTCCCGGCCTCCGTGCTGGCCTGCCTCGACGACAGCAAGAAGCTCGACCGGGCGACGCGCGAGCGCCTGACGCCACTCATTCGCGAACATGCCGAGGTGGCGGTGGCGGCCGGGTCACGGCAGCTCGTGGACCGGATCAACGTCCGCGCGGCGACCCTCGACGCCATGCGGCGAGCGGTGGAGAAGCTCGGTCTCGAAGCGCCCGTGGCCGTGGATGGGCGCGATGCCATCCCCGGCCTGTCCCTGCCGTGCCGGGCGGTGATCGGCGGCGATCGGCTGGTGCCCCAGATCGCGGCGGCCTCCATCGTCGCCAAGACCTTGCGGGACGATCTCATGCGGGTTCTGGCCGGCCGTCATCCGGCCTATGCCTGGGATCGCAATGTCGGCTATGGCACCGCGGCTCATCTCGCCGGTTTGGCGAGCCTCGGTCGCTCCGCGCATCACCGGGTGAGCTTCACCAAGCGTTTCGCGTCCTCGCCCTCTGTTGTCACAACAGGCGCAGCTGTGCCCCGGACGCCGCTGTAGGATCGAAGAGATCCGTGCGCAGGGAGATGCGCGCATCGGCGTAGCCGAAGCGTTGCTTTGCCAGCCGCATGCGTTGGCCGATGAGATCGGCATAGGCCCCGCTGCCGGTCATCCGCCGGCCGAAAGTCGCATCGTAGGCCTTGCCGCCACGGGCCTCGCGCACGAGCGACATCACGTGCCGCCGGCGCCCCGGATAATGCTCGGCGAACCAGTCGTTCACGAGGTCGTCGAGTTCGAGCGGCAGCCGCAGCAGGACATGGCGCGCCTCGACGGCACCGCATTCCCGCGCCCGCTCCAGTACCGCTTCGATCTCGTGGTCGTTCAGCGATGGAATGACCGGAGCCATCATCACCATGACCGGGATGCCCGCGCGGCTGAGCTGACGGATCGCTTCGAGGCGCCGGTCGGGATGGGGAGCGCGCGGCTCCATCCGGCGGGCCAGGACAGGGTCGAGGGTCGTCACCGACATCGCAACCTTGACGAGGCCTAGCTCCGCCATTGGCGCCAGGATGTCGATGTCCCGGGCGACGAGGTTCGATTTCGTGACGATCCCCACGGGATGGCGGAAGCGCGCCAAGACGCCGAGCACGGCGCGGGTGATACCATGGTCTCGCTCGATCGGCTGATACGGGTCCGTGGCCGTCCCGAGGGCGATCGTCTGCGGCAGGTAGCCCTTCGCGGAAAGCTCACGCTCCAGCAACTCGGCCGCATGGGCCTTGTGGAACAGCTTCGTCTCGAAATCGAGGCCGGGGGACAAGCCGACATAGGCGTGGTTGGGCCGGGCGAAACAGTAGACGCATCCGTGCTCGCAGCCGCGATAGGGATTGATCGAGCGATCGAACGGCAGGTCCGGTGACGTATTCCGCGTCAGGATGGTGCGTGCGTGCTCGGGCCGGTCTTCGGTACGCAGGCGCTGGGCGGCATCATCCGAAACCCAACCGTCGTCGAAGGCCTCCCGCCGTGCCGGTTCATAGCGACCGCAGGGATTGGCCGTGGCCCCACGCCCCTTTCTCGCATCCGCCGACAGGGTGCTCCCCCCAAGCCGCCGGTCGGGCGCGCCGAACGCCTCGTCACCCTCGTCCCCGGCGGCCTTCACCGCTCGGACCACACAGCCAGTTCCGTTCCCGCCGGGTCCTTGAAATGGAAGCGGCGACCGCCGGGAAAAGCGAAGATCGGCGCCACGATCGTGCCCCCCGCCGCCTCGACCCGTGCCTGCATCGCTTCGAGATCTTGCGCATAGAGTACGGGCAAGGGCACCGCCTTCGCCGCGTCGGCATCGAACCCGCCATCGAGACCCTCATCGAAGGCGGCATAGCGCGGGCCGTAATCGACGAAGCTCCAGCCGAAAGCGTTCCCGTAGAAGGCTTTCACCCGGTCGATGTCGCCGCCCGGCAACTCGAGGTAATCGATCTTGCCATCCTGCCGCATGCCTTGCTCCCCATTCGTTTCGACGAAGGGACGCCTGGCGCGTCGCGCGATGCCCCTCCGTTCGGGCCGCGAACATATCAGGAACACGAACGGCATCCCTGCCCTTTTTTAGAGCAATCGACGGGTTATGCCTGCGAGGCGCGGGTTCTCGTCGTTGTTTCGGCGCCATCCGGCTTTCTCCGGGCCGAAAATACGGTATGCGCGCGCATGATTTCGGCTCTGATCCATGTAGCGATGCCGGTCGGCCCCGATGCGGTCGACCAGCTCGCCGATACTCTGGGGGCTCTCGTCGAGGGCGTCGCCGCCGGGCTCGTCGGCGACGCGGTCATCATCGCCCCCGCCCATGATGCTGCGATCGATGCCGTGGCCGAGGCCACCGGCGCGACCTTCGTCGTCCGTTCGGGCGGTACGCCGCCCTGGTCGGAGGGGGCGAGGGCCGCGCGGCGGGAATGGGTCCTGTGCCTCGAGGCCGGTGACGTGCCGGCCGAGGGCTGGATCCGCACCATCGATCGGTTCATCGGGACGGCCCGGCCGGAGATGGTCCTCGGGCGCCTGCGCCGACCCCATGCGGGATTGCCGTCGCGCCTTGCGGCACAGGGCGAGTCCGTCATCGGCGTGCGCACACCGCGCGCCGGAGACCTCGTACGCCGGGACCGCCTCATCGCGAGCGCCGTCTTCTCGACCCGCCTGCATCCCCGGCGGGTGAACGTGCGGCTGAACCGAGGGTAATCAGACCGGGATCGAGGCGCCGCGCCGCAGGTGTTCGTCCAGGCGCGGCATGATCTCGACGAAGTTGCAGGGCCGGTGTCGATAGTCGAGTTGCGCGGCGAGGATGCCGTCCCACGCATCGCGGCACGCGCCCGGTGAACCGGGCAGGACGAACACGAAGGTGGCGTTCGCGAGCCCCGCCGTGGCTCGTGACTGCAGGGTGGACGTCCCGATCTTGTCGTAGGAGATGCGGTGGAAGACCGCCGAGAATCCGTCCATCCGCTTCTCGAAGAGCGGCTCGATCGCTTCGGGTGTCACATCGCGTCCGGTGAAGCCCGTGCCGCCCGTGGTGATCACCACGTCGACAGCCGGGTCCCGCGTCCAGGATTCCACCTGTGCGCGGATCGCGACGACCTCGTCGGGGACGATGGCGCGGCCGGCGAGGCTATGCCCGGCCGCGACGAGCCGTTCGCACAGCGTGTCGCCGGAACGATCGTCCTCGGCGACACGGGTGTCGGAGACGGTCAGCACCGCGATGGAGAGCGGGATGAAGCTACGGGTCTTGTCTGCGGCGACCATGGCTGACGGCTCTCGGCTCGGCGGTACCGACCGGTTCTAGCCGCGAATGGGGCGGCAGGTCGATCCCGCCACCCCTGGGGTGCTCCACCGCTCCGGCTGACGCGCGATGGCCTCCGTCCGAAGTCGGTCGGGAGGGACGCGATGCCGCGTCTGGTTGCTTCACCGGCGCTGGGTCAGTTCCGGGCCGCCCTGAAAGTGTCGCAGGACTTGGTCTGGCCGCTCTTGTAACCTGTCATGAACCACCGCATCCGCTGGTCGGACGAACCGTGCGTGAAGGAATCCGGCACGGCGTAGCCCTGGGACTGCTTCTGAAGTTTGTCGTCGCCGATGGCGCTGGCCGCCTGCATGGCCTCCTCGATGTCGCCCGGCTCCAGGGAGTTGTACTTGTCGTTGGAGTTCTTGGCCCAGACACCAGCGAGACAATCGGCCATCAGCTCGACGCGAACGGAGAGCTGGTTCGACTCGACCTTGCTGGATGCGGCCTGTTGACGACCCTGAACCTTGCCCAGGATGCCAAGTTCGTCCTGCACGTGGTGGCCGACCTCATGGGCGATGACGTAGGCATAGGCGAAATCGCCCTTCACCCCGAACTTCTGCTCCATCTCCTTGAAGAACGACGTGTCGAGGTAAATCTTTTTGTCGAGCGGGCAATAGAACGGCCCCATGGCCGCCTGCGCCGAGCCGCAGCCGCTGCGCGTACCGCCCTTGTAGAGAACCATACCGGTGGGGCGGTACTGCTTGCCGGTCTGGTTGGGCAGAATCTCCTTCCACACATCCTCGGTGTTGCCGAGGATCGCGGCCGCGAAGCGTCCGCTTTCGTCCGTAGGTTTGGTGTTGCGTTGCGCCTGCGTCTGCGGGTCGACCCGCTCCTGGCGCGGCTGTCCGCCGCCGCTCATCTGCTCGGCGCCGCCGATCAGGATGGCGGGGTTGATGCCGGTGACCCAGCCGATGATGCAGAGGATGACGATCGTGCCGATGCCGAGCCCACCGGCACCGCCGCCGGGAAAGCCGCCGCCGCCTCCGCCACCCTCGCCCCGGCGGTCCTCGACATTGTCCGAAGAGCGGAAATCTTCCCAGCGCATGATCTCGTCACCCTTCGTGGCGTGGACTCAACCCGAACCCGGCCGCCCAACGCATCTCTGTCTTGAGCCTCGTGTGCCCGAACTAATACGGCGGTGAAAGATACGGTTCCGCTTGGCCCACGCCTTTCGCCCTACGCCTTGCCGTCCAGTGTCGCCCGCAACAGGCGGAAATCGCGCCAGGCCAAGCGCTTCTGCAGGGGCTGACGCAGGAGATAGGCCGGGTGCAGGGTGGCCAGCGCCTTCACCTCCCGGTCACCCACCCGATAGGGATAGAACCGTCCGCGCGCCTTCAGAATGCCGTCCTTCGTGCCGGTGATCGCCTGCGTCGCCGGGCTGCCGAGGCAGACGATGACATCCGGATCGGCGAGCTCGATCTGGCGTTCGATGAACGGCTTGCAGATCGACACCTCCTGCGGGGTCGGATTGCGGTTTCCCGGCGGCCGCCACGGCACGATGTTGGTCACGTAGGCTTTCGTCCGGTCGAGGCCGATCGCCGCCATCATCCGGTCGAGAAGCTGGCCCGAGCGGCCCATGAACGGCTTGCCGACGCGGTCCTCGTCGGCGCCAGGGGCCTCGCCGATGAACATCAGTTTCGACGCCGGGTTGCCGTCGGCGAAGACGAGGTTCTTGGCGGTGAACTTGAGAGGGCATCCGTCGAAATCGGCGAGCAGCGCTTCCAGCTCTTTGAGGGTGGCGACATCCCTCGCCCTCGCCCTCGCATCGCCCGCGGCTTCGCCGGGTTTGGACGCTGCGGATTGCCCGTAGGTTCGTGCCGGCGATGTGGCGAGCGCCTCGCCGCGTGGCGGCAATTCGCGACGGGGGGGCACGGGATCCGCCTGCGGCCGCTCCTGAGGAGCGGAGATTTGTGAGGGACGATCAAGGGGGGGCAGGTCGTGCGTCGGCAAGCCGTGCCGCGCCGGTGCCGGGCGCCAGGGTGACGTCTCCTCGACTTCGGAGAAGCGGTCGTGCGGCCGTTCGTCGAGGCAGAGATCGACACCGGCTTCCACGTGGAAGTCCAGTTCGGCGATCACGTCGCGCTGATGGTCGGGACCTTGGCTCATGGTTCTCGATGTGGACCCTGACGGGCCTGTGGACAACACTTCGCCGGACACGTTACGCGGCCATTGGTACGGCGGCGAGACGGCTCAGACCATGCTGAGACCATTGGCAGGCTTGCGTTCCCAGCTTGGAATCGGTTGAGAGTGTTCGCAATCATAACATCGCGCACGCGCTGACCGGTCTCGATCGGTCCAGGCTGGGGCGGCAGGAGGAGTTCACAGGATGGCGTTGCCGGAACGCGAGGGTATGGATTTCGACGTGGTGATCGTCGGCGCGGGGCCCGCCGGCCTCGCCGCTGCGATCCGCCTCAAGCAGATCGCCGCCGATCTTGCCGTCGTGGTGGTCGAGAAGGGGTCCGAAGTCGGCGCGCACATCCTCTCCGGCGCGGTGATCGATCCGCTCGGGCTGGACCGCCTGCTTCCCGAGTGGCGCCAGGACGAAGCCCGGCCGCTCAAGACCGAGGTCGAGCGTGACGAGTTCCTGTTCCTCACTAAGAACAGCGGCATCTCGCTGCCGAACTTCGCCTTCCCGAAATTCATGTCGAACCACGGCAATTTCGTCGGCTCGCTCTCGAACGTGACGAAGTATCTCGGCGCCAAGGCCGAGGAGCTCGGCGTCGAGATCTATCCCGGCTTTCCGGCCTCGGAAGTGCTCTACGACGATGCCGGCACGGTCATCGGCGTGGCCACCGGCGATCTCGGCATCGGAAAATCTGGTGAGCCGCGCGACGATTACACCCGCGGCATGGAGTTGCGCGGAAAGTACACGATCTTCGGCGAGGGAGCGCGCGGCTCGCTCACCAAGACGCTGATCGACCGCTTCCAGCTCAACCGGGACAGCGACCACCAGAAATACGGATTGGGCGTCAAGGAGCTCTGGCAGCTGAAGCCCGAGACGTTCGAGCCCGGTCTCGTGCGCCATACCATGGGTTGGCCGCTCTCCAACAAGACCGGCGGCGGTTCCTGGCTCTATCATTTCGACGACCACCTGCTCTCGGTCGGTTTCGTCACGCACCTGAACTACGAGAACCCGACCCTGTCGCCGTTCGACGAGTTCCAGCGTTTCAAGACCCACCCGATGATCCGCGACGTGTTCGAGGGCGCCAAGCGCATCGGCTACGGCGCCCGCGCCATCATGGAGGGCGGCTGGCAATCGGTGCCGAAGCTCGTCTTCCCCGGCGGCTGCCTCGTCGGCTGCTCGGCCGGCTTCGTCAACGTGCCGCGCATCAAGGGGTCGCACAACGCCTTTCTCTCCGGCATGCAGGCGGCCGAGGCCATCGCCGCCGCCCTCGCCGCCGGCCGACAGGGCGACGAGCTGACCGATTACGAGGCCGGTTGGCGCGACAGCGACATCGGTCGCGATCTCAAGCGCGTGCGCAACGTCAAGCCGCTCTGGTCGAAATACGGCACGCTCGTCGGCGTGGGTCTGGGCGGCCTCGACATGTGGTCGCAGACGATCCTCGACGTCTCGCCCTTTGGCACGCTCAAGCACGGCAAGCCGGATCACGCCGCCACGAAGCCGATCTCGGAGGTGACGCCGATCGTCTACCCGAAGCCCGACGGCAAATTGACCTTCGACCGGCTCTCCTCGGTCTATCTCTCGAACACCAATCACGAAGAGGACCAGCCGCCGCATCTCAACGTCAAGGACGCGGCGCTCCAGAAGTCCTCGGAGCACGACGTCTACGGCGGCCCCTCGGCGCGGTACTGCCCGGCGGGCGTCTACGAATGGGTGCAGGAGGGCAATGGCGTCCGCTACCAGATCAACGCGCAGAACTGCGTCCACTGCAAGACCTGCGATATCAAGGACCCCAACCAGAACATCAACTGGGTGACGCCAGAGGGACCGGGCGGGCCGAACTACCCCAACATGTGAGGACGCACCGGACCCTAAGTGCCCGCCATCCTTTCGCCTTGCGAGGATGGCGGGAAGAGTTCAGTGTCCCCGCCCGATCGGCATCGGTCCCTGACGGACGATGCGCTACAAACGCGACTGGTGCCCATGAACGGAAACGCCGCGACCCGCCGGACCCTCTCGGCTCTCGCCCTGTGCCTCGCCGCCTCAGTGGCGACGTCGGTCACGGCCCTGGCCGCCCAGCCTCGGGAATCCGCCCCGGTGACGGAATACGAGCCGGCCGAGTCGCTGGAAGGCAACTTCCTGTCCGCTTATATCGCCGGCGCCTCCAAGGACACCTCCGCCGCGGCGAGCTTCTACCGCGAGGCGGTGAAGGCCGACCCGCGCAATGCCGAATTGCTCGAGCGCGCCTTCGTGTCGCTGCTCGCCGACGGCGCTCTGCCGGACGCCTTCCGTGCGGCCGAGCGCCTCACCGCCCGCGATGGGTCGAACGGCCTCGCCCAGCTCAGCCTCGGGGTCCGCCAGATCAAGGCCGGCCAGTTCGCGCAGGCCCGCCAGAACTTCTCCCGCAGCGGACGGGGTGCCGCGGCCGATCTCACCAGCACCCTCCTGACCGCCTGGGCCTATGCCGGTGCCAATGACGGCAAGCGCGCCCTCGAAGTGGTGAACAAGCTGAAGGGCGAGCGCTCCTACAACACCTTCCGCGACTTCCATGCCGGGTTGATCGCCAACCTCGTCGGCGATCAGGCGGAGGCGGAGCGCCGGCTCAAGGCCGCCTACGACGCGGACCCGAACACGCTGCGCATCGTCGATGCCTATGCCCGGTTCGAAGCGCAGGCCGGTCGGACGGACCTGGCGATCCAGGCCTACACGACCTTCGATCAACTGCTGCCGCGTCACCCGATCGTGCGTGACGCCCTCGACAAGCTCAAGGCCGGCAAGCCCCTGACCCGCCTGGTCAACACGGCACAGGAAGGCGCCGGCGAGGTGCTCTACGGGCTCGGCTCGGCCGGATCGACCCAGGGCGACGAGTTGCCCGCCGTGGTCTATCTGCGCCTCGCCCTCTATCTCGCCCCCGAACACGCCCTCGCCCGCCTCACCCTCGCCGATACGCTCGACCGGATGAAGCAGACCGAGCGCGCCAACGACGCCTATGCGCAGATGCCGGCAACCTCGCCGCTGAAGCTCAACGCCGACATCCAGATCGGCCTCAATCTCGAGCAGCTCGGCAAGGGCGAGGAGGCGACCCAGCTCCTCGACGCCGCCATGAAGGAGCATCCCGACAGCATCGACGTCGTGACCGCACTCGGCAACGTGCAGCGCTCGCGCAAGAAGTACGAGGAGGCGGCGGCCACCTACAGCCGCGCCATCGAACTCATCGGCAAGCAGCCGGCCTCCAATTACTGGACGACGTTCTACTTCCGCGGCACGGCCTACGAGCGGGCCAAGCAATGGCCGAAGGCCGAGGCCGACCTTAAGAAGGCCCTGGAACTGGTCCCGCCGAACCAGCCGGCGGCGCGGGCGCAGGTGCTCAACTACCTCGCTTATTCCTGGGTCGACCAGAATATGAATATCGACGAGGCCTTCACCATGCTGAAGCAGGCCGTCGATGCGAGCCCGCGCGACGGCATGATCATCGACAGCCTCGGTTGGGCCTATTTCCGCCTCGGCCGCTACGACGATGCCGTGCGCGAGTTGGAGAAGGCCATCGAGCTCAAGCCCGGCGACCCGACCATCAACGACCATCTCGGCGATGCCTATTGGCGTTCGGGACGGCGGCTCGAAGGCAAGTTCCAGTGGCAGCACGCCAAGGACCTGAACCCGGAGCCGGACGATCTCGTCAAGATCAACGCCAAGCTCAAGGACGGCCTGCCGGAACTCGAGAAGCCCGCCGCTACCGCCGAGAATCCTCCCGAGGCGGAGAAGGTGAATCCCGATCTGCCGAAGGGCGCTCCGGCTCCGAGCGAGCCCCCTGGCGCGGCCGACAAGAAGACCGGCGGCTGACACCGGCTTGACGGGTGGGGGATCGCGGGGCCAGACCGGCCGCGCATTCCCGCGGTCGACAGACCCGCCCCTCTCCGACAGAGCAAGCCGTGCCCATCCTCGTCACCCGCGCTCCGGCGAAGATCAATCTGACCCTCCACGTCCTCGGCCGTCGTGAGGGGGATGGCTATCACGAGCTCGAAAGCCTCGTGGCCTTCGCCGGTTCGGGGGATACGCTGAGCCTGGAGCCCGGCGGCGAGCTGACCCTCGACGTTTCAGGACCCACCGCCGGGCCGGCCGGTCCCCTCGACGACAACCTCGTGATCCGCGCCGCCCGAGGCCTGACCAGGGCGATCCCCGGCCTTCGTATCGGTGGCTTCCACCTCATCAAGCGCCTGCCCGTGGCGGCAGGGATCGGCGGCGGCTCGTCGGATGCGGCCGCAGCCCTGCGGCTGCTGGCGAGCCTCAACGACCTTTCCCTCGATCACCCCGCTGTCGTCGAGGCCGCCCGCGCCACCGGGGCGGACGTTCCCGTCTGCCTCGATCCACGCGGCCGGATAATGCGCGGTGCCGGCGAGGATGTCGGGCCGGCGCTGGGTTTCGCACCTTTGCCGGCCGTGCTGATCAATCCCGGGGTGCCGGTCGCCACCGCGCCGGTTTTCAGGGCGCTGGGGCTGACGGTGGGGCAGCGCCATGCCGGCGAGGTCCACCCGATCCTCGCGCGAGGCCTTGGCTACGACGAGATACTGGCGGCGGTGACGCCGGCTCGCAACGATCTGGAAGCGCCGGCGCTCACGGTCGCCCCCGTCATCGCCGATACGCTCACGGCTCTGCGCGACCAGCCGGGATGCCGGCTCGCCCGCATGTCCGGCTCCGGTGCTACGGTCTTCGGCTTGTTCGCCACCCGATCCGATGCGGTTCGGGCGGCTGCCGCCATCCGCGCGATGCAGCCATCCTGGTGGGTCCGAGCCGCCTTACTACGATGACGGCCTTCCCTGCCCGGCTCGCGTGACGAGCCGGGATCGGATCAGTGAGCCCGGGCGATGCAGAAATCCACCACCTGCAGCAGCGCCGACTTCATCGGCCCGTTGGGGAACAGCGCCAGGGCATCGCGGGCGATGGCGCCGTAATGGCGCGCCCGGTCGATCGTGTCCTCCAGGGCCCGGTGTTTCCGCAGGATGGCGAGGGCCGTGTCGAGATCGGACTCTTCGACCCGACCGTCCTGGAGTGTACGACGCCAGAAGGTCCGCTCCTCCTCGCTGCCCCGCCGGAAGGCCAGGACGATCGGCAGGGTGATCTTCCCCTCGCGAAAGTCGTCGCCGACATTCTTCCCCATGGAGGCACTGGTGCCGCCGTAGTCGAGAACGTCGTCGATCAACTGGAAGGCGATCCCGAGATTCATGCCATAGGAGCGGCACGCCGCCTGCTCCGCCCTCGGGCGGTCGGCGATCACCGGGCCGACTTCGCAGGCGGCGGCGAACAATTCCGCGGTCTTGGCCCGGATCACGGCGAGATACTCGTCCTCGGAGGTCTCGGTGTTCTTGGCGGCAGTGAGCTGCATCACCTCGCCCTCGGCGATGACGGTCGCGGCGGCCGAGAGGATGTCGAGGGCGCGCAGCGAACCGACTTCCACCATCATGCGGAAGGCCTGGCCGAGTAGGAAATCACCGACGAGCACGCTCGCCTCGTTGCCCCACTTGATCCGCGCCGCGACGCGGCCGCGCCGCATGTCGCTCTCGTCCACCACGTCGTCATGCAGAAGGGTCGCCGTGTGCATGAACTCGACGCTGGCGGCGAGCTTCACCGCGCCATCTCCGGCCCCGTATCCGCAGAGATCGGCGGTGGCGAGGGTGAGGATGGGGCGCAGGCGCTTGCCCCCGGAGGCGATCAGGTGATTGGCCACCTCCGGAATCATCGCGACGTCGGACCCGGTCCGCGACAGGATGGTCGCGTTCACGCGTTCCATCCCCTTGGCGACCAGGGCCACAAGATCGTTCAGGCTCGACTCCGGATCGGAGCGGCCCTCATCGAAGGAAACGACGACACCCAAACGCGATGCCTCCCGAGCTTTTCACACCGGGCAGATTCCGGCGGCGTACCCGCCGCTCGGGCCGATCCGCTCGACCGGGCAATCTCCCGTGACCAACATCCACGCGGGCACCCCTTCGCATGCGCGCCGAGGCGCTGCAACATCCCGCGTTTCTCCCTGTATACAAAGGGCGGCGGCGGGAGGCCGCCGATGAGGCGGGTGGACGCATGAGAGAGCTGATCCGGAGCAACGACATCGTCCTCATGGGCTTTGCCGAGTCGCTGCTGCAGGGGGCGGATATCCCGGTCCTGATCGCCGACACACATATGAGCCTGCTCGAAGGCTCGATCGGCGCGTTCGCCCGCCGTCTGCTCGTGCCCGACGATCATGCGTCCGAAGCGCGACGTCTGCTGGAGGACGCCGGTCTGGCGCACGAACTGCGCGATGCGTGATGTGAGCATTGAGGAGGCGGTCCCCGAGGCCGTGACCGCCGATCTGTGGCTCGGCGGCCGTCTTCGCCTTTATCAGCCGCCGCGCGGGGACCATCGCGCCGGCACGGACGCGGTGCTCCTGAGCCGAGCCGTGAGGCCGCCACCGGGGGCGGTCGTCATCGATGTCGGCGCGGCCACCGGGGCGGTGGGGCTGGCGGTGGCCACCTACGAGGCGGCGGCGAAGGTCATCCTGGTGGAGCGTGACCTGGACCTCGTCGCCCTCGCGGCGAGGAACATCGACGGGAACGGCCTCGATGGCCGGGTCGGGGTGACCGCCGCCGACATTCTCTCGGTCGAGAGCCGGAGGGCGGCTAGCCTATCGTCGAACATGGCGGATCTGGTCCTGACCAACCCGCCCTTTTTCGAATCCCGGCGTCATAGGCCATCGCCGATCCCGGGAAGGGCCTCGGCCCATACGTTTTCCGGCGGTGATCTCGAAGCCTGGCTCAAAGCCTGTCTCGATCTCCTGAAGCCGGGCGGGACGCTCGGCCTCGTGCATCGCGCCGATGCCCTGCCGGATTGCCTCGCCGCCCTGCAGAGGCGCTTCGGAGGGATCGTCGCGAGGCCGGTCCAGGCTCGAATCGAGCGCCCCGCGATCCGGGTGTTGATGACGGGCATCAAGGGAAGCCGCGCGCCGTTCACTCTGGCGCCCCCCCTCATCCTGCAGGAAGCCGACGGTGCGATGACACCGGAGGCGGATGCACTTCACCGCGGGCTGTCCTGGCCACCCTGATGAACTTCGCGGCGAGGAAGGACTTCCTCGCCGCGAACCGATTTGTTTCAGAGCATCTGCTCAGTAGAACCGGCGCCAGTGATGATGGCGGTGGTGCCAGTGATGGCGATGCCAGTGATGACGCCGGTGCCAATAAGGCCGGCGCCATCCATAGGCCGGACGATAGTAGCCATAGATCGGGCGGTAGTAGCGCGGCCGCCAGTAGTGCCGGCGGTAGCCGTAATGCGGACGGTGCCAGTAATGGCGCCGATGCCAGTGGTGCCGACGCCAATGCGCCTTCTCCACGAGTTCCGTTCCGGCGCTTCCCGCGACGGCAGCGACGGGTAGCGGCGCCGCGCGGGCCTGGGACAGGGACCCGTAGGCCCCTCCCAGCACCCCGACCAGAACGATCATCCACGTCACGATACGCATGATGGTCAGTCTCCCTGTTTCAGCGGTCCGCATCTCGGTGGCCGTCGGCCTGCGGCCGAGTGCTGCGATACCGGACGAGTGAAACAGCGAAGCCTGTAAAATGGTTCGGTCGTCTCCATTTCGTGGTGTCTGGACCGGAAGCGAGGGCCGTCCCACGCTTCCATGCCGACGACCTCCCCGTTCAACCGAGACGAGACCGATGCCTCTGGCCCTACCGCGCTTCCTTCACCCGCTCGTCCCGAAGGCGTGGCGTGGCCGCAAGCCCATGGTTGCGGTCATCCGCCTCAGCGGTGTCATCGGCGCTGCGTCACCCCTGCGGTCCGGCCTCTCCATGGCGACGGTGGCGTCCAGCCTGGAAAGCGGCTTCGGAATGGCGGGCGTGTCCGCGGTGGCGCTCGTCATCAACTCGCCCGGCGGATCGCCGGCGCAATCCCACCTCATCCACCGGCGCATCCGCGCGCTCGCCGTGGAGAAGAAGCTGCCCGTCTATGCCTTCGTCGAGGATGTGGCCGCCTCCGGCGGGTACATGATCGCTTGCGCGGCGGATGAGATCATCGCCGATCCGACGTCGCTGATCGGATCGATCGGGGTGGTCTCGGCCGGTTTCGGCTTCGACAAGCTCATCGAACGGATCGGCATCGAGCGCCGTGTCCATACCCAGGGCGAGGCCAAGGCCATGCTCGATCCGTTCCGCCCCGAGAATCCAGAGGACATCGTGCGCCTCGAGGCGATCCAGGCCGACGTGCAGGATCTCTTCACCTCGCTCGTCAGCGAGCGCAGGGCCGCCGTGAGGGCGGGTGGCGAGAACCTTTTCACCGGTGCCGTCTGGACGGGGCGCCAGGCATTGCCCTTGGGGCTGGTCGATTCGTTGGGAGACGTACGAACCACGCTCAGGGCGAAATTCGGGAACGATGTCGTTCTGAAGCTGGTCGCCGAGAAGCAGGGCTCGTTCATTGGCCGGCTGCTGCGCCGGGCCGTGCCGGGCTCGACCATGAACTGCCTCACCGGCAACGGTCTTGCCGCCGACGCCCTCGCCGCGATCGAGGAGCGCGCCGCCTGGGCGCGCTACGGGCTGTGAGAATTCAGCGGAACGCGACCGTGCAGGCCGAAGACGGCGCACCGTAGCCCGAATAGACCACCCGCACCTTGCGTGTGCAGGTCTCCGTCGCAGCGGGGGCCGGCACGGAGGAAACCTCGATCGCCGTCACGGGCGCCGGCATCGCGACGATGTCGGTCTTGTCGGTGGTCGCCAGGGCGTTCGAGGCTCCGACGACGAAGGGCGTGGCGGCCAAAGATGCTGCGAAGAGTGCGGCGAATACAGTGATCGACTTGCGCATGGTCCGACTTCCGCAATGCTCGCCGCTCTTCGTGAGCCGGCTGATCCCTTGATTTGTGCTAAGAACCAGCGACAAGCGGGACAGTTCCGGCGATAAACCCGATCGTGGCGAAAATGTGTGCCGCCGCGCACCCGCATTCGCGGAACGGCTCGGCTTGACTCCGCAAGCCCGCCTCTTAAACGCTGCCGCCCTTTCCCGCTGACCGGAAGCTTCCCCATGTCGAGCGCACAAGCCCTGCCGAGCGCTGTCGATCTCGCACCCAGGACCTCGTTCCAGGGTCTGATCCTGACGCTGCAGAATTTCTGGGCCGCGCAGGGCTGCGTGATCCTCCAGCCCTACGACATGGAAGTGGGGGCCGGCACGTTCCATCCCGCCACCACCCTGCGGGCACTCGGCCCCAAGCCCTGGAAGGCGGCCTATGTCCAGCCCTCGCGACGCCCGAAGGACGGCCGCTACGGCGAGAACCCCAATCGGCTGCAGCACTATTACCAGTTCCAGGTGATCCTGAAGCCGAACCCGCCGAACCTGCAGGAACTCTACCTCGCTTCCCTCGACGCCATCGGCGTCGACCTCAAGCTCCACGACATCCGCTTCGTCGAGGACGATTGGGAGAGCCCGACCCTGGGAGCCTGGGGGCTCGGCTGGGAATGCTGGTGTGACGGCATGGAGGTGAGCCAGTTCACCTATTTCCAGCAGGTCGCCGGGATCGAGTGCGCGCCGGTCGCCGGCGAACTCACCTACGGTCTCGAGCGCCTCGCCATGTACGTCCAGGGTGTGGAGAACGTCTACGACCTGAACTTCAACGGCGGCACGGGCGACGACAAGGTCACCTATGGCGACGTCTTCCTCCAGGCCGAGCAGGAATATTCGCGCCACAATTTCGAGGCGGCGGACACCGCGATGCTGTTCCGCCAATTCACCGACGCGGAGAAGGCCTGCCGCACCTATCTGGATGCGGGCGCGCCGGAGGATGACGCGGGGCGGCACAGGATGGCGCAGCCGGCCTACGACCAGTGCATCAAGGCGAGCCACGTCTTCAATTTGCTCGATGCCCGCGGCGTCATCTCGGTGACCGAGCGCCAGAGTTACATTCTGCGGGTGCGGGAATTGGCCAAGGCCTGCGGCGCGGCGTGGCTGAAGACGGCGGGTGGCGGCGTGGCGTGAAAGGATAGGTAATTTATAGTGATCGGTCATTTTCTGAAAGATACCCAATCACTTCCATACCCTAGCTGACAGATCGATGGCCGCAACAGTCGCGCCAACGACATCCTGACTATCAATTCGGACGCGACCTGAACCCATGCCTGATCTCCTCCTCGAATTGCGCTCCGAAGAGATTCCCGCCCGCATGCAGCGGCGGGCCGCTGAGGACCTGCGGAAGCTCGTCACCGACGCGCTGGTGGAGCGCGGCTTCCTCTACGAGGGCGCCAAGGCCTTCTCCACGCCGCGCCGCCTCGCCTTGCACGTGGCCGGCCTGCCGCCGCGCGGGAAGGACGTGCGCGAGGAGCGCAAGGGGCCTCGCGTCGGCGCGCCGGACGGGGCGATCCAGGGGTTCTTGAAGAGTGCGGGCCTGACAAGCCTCGATCAGGCGACCACCGTCACCGACCCCAAGAAGGGCGAGTTCTACGTTGCCGTGATCGAGCGTCCCGGCCGGGATACGATCGACGTGCTGGCCGAGATCCTGCCGGCGATCATCAAGAGCTTCCCCTGGCCGAAATCCATGCGCTGGGGTGCGGCCTCGGCCCAGCCGGGAAGCCTGCGTTGGGTGCGCCCGCTGCAATCCATCGTGGCGACCTTCGGCCCCGAGACCGAGACACCCGAGATCGTGCCTTTCACGGTGGACGGGATCGCGGCCGGCACCACCACCTACGGACACCGCTTCCTGGCCCCGGACGCCATCGAAGTGCGGCGGTTCGACGATTACATCCAGGCCCTCGAGCGCGCCAAGGTCGTGCTCGACCCGGAGCGGCGCAAGGACATCATCCTGCACGATGCCCGCGACCTCGCTTTCGCGCGCGGCCTCGAACTCGTGGAGGACGAGGGTCTGCTCGACGAGGTCGCCGGCCTCGTGGAATGGCCGGTGGTGCTCCTCGGCACCTTCGATCCGACCTTCCTCGACATCCCGGCCGAAGCGATCCGCGCCACCATCCGGGCCAACCAGAAATGCTTCGTGCTCCGCGAGTCCGGCTCCGACACCCTGGCCCCCGCCTTCATCCTGGTCTCGAACCTGGTGGCCAGCGACGGCGGCATCGCGATCACGGGCGGCAACGAGCGCGTGGTGCGTGCCCGCCTCTCGGACGCGAAGTTCTTCTGGGAGACCGACAAGGCGATCCGGCTCGAAGACCGGCTGACGAAACTCGACAGCATCGTTTTCCACGAGAAGCTCGGGACCCAGGGCGAGCGGGTGGCGCGTATCGCGGCGCTGGCGCGCGGCATAGCACCGATCATCGGCGCTGATGTACAACTCGCCAGTCGCGGCGCTCAGCTCGCGAAAGCCGATCTCGTTAGCGAGATGGTCGGCGAGTTCCCGGAACTGCAGGGGCTCATAGGCCGCAAATATGCGACGTTGCAGGGCGAGCATCCCAGTGTCTGTGCGGCGTTGGAAGAGCACTACAAACCTGTGGGTCCGTCGGACCGCGTGCCCACCGATCCTGTTTCCGTCGCCGTCGCTTTGGCCGATAAGTTCGATACTCTTGCCGGCTTCTGGTCAATCGATGAGAAGCCCACCGGGAGCAAAGACCCCTATGCACTTCGACGGGCGGCCCTCGGCGTGGTCCGGCTCATTTTGGAGAATGGCCTGCGCCTGAAGCTCCGCGAGAACGTGCTGAAGGACGCTTTCTATGTTCAGAAGAAACGCCACGTCGCCGTCATATCCGTCTCCGGGGATGACGACCGCGATATGGCCGCGCTGGACGCCCACGGGAACCTCGAAGATCCTCTTCCGGCCGATCTCCTCGTTTTCTTCGCAGACCGCCTCAAAGTCTACCTGCGCGACCAGGGCGCCCGCCACGACCTGATCGACGCCGTCTTCGCCCTGTCCGGACAGGACGACCTCCTCATGGTCGTCCGCCGCGTCGAGGCGCTTGGCCAGTTCCTCGAGACGGACGACGGCAAGAATCTACTCGCCGGCTACAAGCGCGCGGCCAACATCCTCCGGATCGAGGAGAAGAAGGACGGGCGCGTCTACGAGGCCGAGCCCGACCGCGCCGCCATCGCGGCTTCCGGCGAGCCGGAGGAACAGGCCCTGTCCGAGGCGCTGGTGGCCGCGCGTGACGCAGCCTCGGCGGCCGTGGCGGCGGAGGATTTTTCGGGGGCCATGCGCGCGCTCTCGATCCTGCGCGCGCCGGTGGATGCCTTCTTCGAGAAGGTCATCGTCAACGCGGACGATCCGGCCCTGCGCGAGAACCGCCTCGCTCTGCTCAATGCCCTGCGGGCGGCCACCCGCGAGGTCGCCGATTTCTCGAAGATCGAGGGATAGCCCGTCGCGAGACGCAAGCGGGAGAATTCGGCAATTCAGGATCGAAGACGGGAACGGTCTAGCTCGCCCCGTCGTTGGGGCGCATGGTTTCGAAGGAGATGTCCATGCGTCAATCGATCCTCACTACCGCCGCGTTGCTGACCCTCTTCGGCGCCTCCGCGGTCCAGGCCCAGACCACCATCATCGAGCGTGAGGTGCCCGAGCGCGTCATCGTCGAGCGGCCGGAATCCGAGACCCGCACCGTCGAGACCCGTGAGACCCGAGACGGCTGTCGGGTCAAATCGGTGACCCGCGAGAACGAAGAGGGTGACCGCAAGACGGTGACCCGCGAATCCTGCGACTGAGCCGCCACGAAACCGTTCGCTGTCCCGGATAGGACAACGAACCCCGTCCGTCGTTCCGGGTCCTGCCATGCGGCCCGGGATGACGGTATGGGGAGGCATGAGGTCGATGCCCGCGACGGCTAACTACAAGGCCTTCTCGTAGCGCCACGCTTCCATGCCGTCCTCGTAATAGTCTTCGAGGATGGCGAACCGGGCGTAGCCATGGCGCTCATAGAGGCGAATGCCGGCGCCATTATCGGCCCTCACCTCCAGCCGCAACATCGTGCAGCCATGCGCTTTTGCATCGGCCTCCGCTGCGTCCAGCATGATGCCGCCGAGCCCCTGGCCGGCGCGTCCGGGGGACACCGCGATGGAGGAGAGCCGGCAGCTGCGGCTTCCCTTGCGGCGCTCCAGCGTGGCCGCCGCCACCAAGATCGATCGGTCTTCGGCGTCAAGCGCCGCCAGCAACGACATCGACGGAGAGCCGATGGCATGGCGGATCGCCCGCCGTTCCGCCCGGTCTCCGGAAAACGCCGCGTGTTCCAGCGCGACCAGGGCATCGAGATCGCCCAACGTCGCCGGGCGGATGGTGACCGGAGCGACCGTCTGCCGTTTATGGGCTTGGACGCTCACGCTGCGGTCCAGGGATAGACCCAGGTTTCCGACAACGCTCGACCGCCGGTGCGCAGGAAGGCGCGGAGATCGGTGGATTGATCCGCCGCGTCGAGGGTGATGTCGATCGCCGCCCGCAACCCGCCAATATGAGGATTCGGGGTGATCGAAGTGGCGGTGATCCGTCCCCGCGAGGCATCGGCCACCACCTCCACCTTGCTCGGGTCGGGGAGATAATAGGGCAGCTGGCCCCCGGCGAAATCGATGAGGAAGCGGCGGCTCAGCGTCCCTTTGGCCTCCTCCCCCTTGGCGGCACCGCTGGCGCTGGTGGCAGCCAGGAAGGTATTCGCCACATACCCGCCCGTATGCAGCCTGGTGTTCGAACTCCTGGCGCGCACCCGGTACGACATGCGGACCGGTTCGCCGGCCGGATAAGGCAGCTTCGGACGCCAATAGGCGACGATGTTATCGTTCACCTCGGTGTCGGTCGGGAGTTCCATCAGGGTCACGGCGCCCTCGCCCCAGCCGCCTTCGGGTTCGACGAAGTAGCTCGGCCTCCGTCCATAGGATGCTTCGAGATCCTGATAAGACTCGAAGGCGCGGTCCCGTTGCATCAGTCCGAACCCCTTCGGATCGCGATCAACGAAGGACGAGATGCGTCGCGCCTTCGGATTGTCCAGTGGGCGCCAGAGCCATTCGCCCGATCCGGCCGCGATCTGAAGACCATCGGAATCGTGGAGCTCGGGCCGGTAATCGTCGGAGTGGTGCCGGTCGTTCTCGCCGATGAAAAACATCGAGGTCAGCGGCGCGACGCCCACCGATGGGAGCGCGACCCTTGGGATCAGCGTCGAGCGAACGGCGACGCTGGTCTCGTCGCCGGGCTTGACGGTGAAGGCGAAGGCCCCGGTCACCGAGGGGCTATCGAGGAGGGCATGGACCAGCAGGGCGTCGGCGTTGGTCTCCGGCATCGTCACCCAGAATTCGCGGAAGACCGGGAATTCCTCCGGGGCGCCCTCCCCCTCCACATTGAGGGCGAGGCCCCGCGCCGAGAGGCCGTAGAGCTGATCGCGCCCGAGGAAGCGGTAATAGCTGGCGCCGAGAAACACGATGAGTTCGTCGAGCAGGTTCGGCTTGTTGAGGTAGCTGTGGAAGCGGAGGCCGGCAAAGCCGAGATCGACGGGCAGAGGCTTGTCGAGCTTCGTCCGACCCATGTCGAACAGGCTCGACTGATAGGCGATAGGAGTCGCGATTCCACGCCGCACGAGGTTCACGGTGACGGGGCGCGTGTAGAGAAAGCCGACATGGAAAAGCTGCAGCCGGAATGGGCTGTTCTCTCCCCCGAGAAAGGCCTTGTCGGGCTTGAAACGGATGTCACGCCAGGCGTCGTAATCGAGCTTTGCGATGGGAGCCGGAAGGGGCGGTACGCGGGCATCGTAGGCGACCTTGGCGAGTTCCTCGGCCCGCCGTTCCACCTCCTCGAAATCGAAGGGTTTGGGTGCGCGTCCATCCTGCGCCGTCGACGCGGTGCCGGCGACGGACAGGGCGGCGATCCCGGTGAGAAGCGCGCGGCGGGTAGGCTCGGTCATGATCCTGCGGCTCTGGTCGGTGGTGAGAGACGATCGGGCTTCCCCGCACGGTCCCATCCAGCCGCCTCATCCTGAGGTGCCCGTCTCGGCGGGCCTCGAAGGAACCCTCCAGAGGCCGCCATGCGTGCTGGAGCCCTCCTTCGAGGCCTGCGCAGCACTCCGGGACCTCAGGATGAGGTAGTGGATTGGAATGGTTCGATCAGCATGAAAACCGCTTGCTCAATGACCCGTTCGCGGCGCCTTGAAAAGAGCTCGCGCGATGGAGTGAGCCTTCGCGGCCACAATGCCGGGGAACGGCGGTGTTTTTGCGGGCTCGGGACCGTTTTTCCTTGTTGCGGAGTCGCATGAGACGTATATGCGCCTTGCCCAATTTCGCACGTGCCTGTGGCCGCGTGTCGGTTGGTGGGCATCCGGCCAACTGCCGGACAGCCGCCAGGGGTCTTAAAGGATCGATGGTCGACAGGGTGGATTCCCTCCGGCCGGCATCCAGGTGGCAACACCGGACCCCGACAACAACCGGCAGCCGGAGGCGAAACCGGCGAACCCCGCTCTCCACGGGGGACGCAGCTTAAAGCAACGACGAACGGGCTTTTTTGGTCTCGTCGGCCCTCCAAAGGCCGGCACCGAAGAGGCTTGTTTCTCTTTGCCCGGCGTGCGGTGGGGATCTCCCTTCCAATCCACGGCAGCTTCCGGGTGCTGATGCGCTCGCGGTCGACGACGTGTCTCCAAAGCACGCCGCCCATCGCGTTGCATCGCCCCCCGACGCCGGACGGCTGATCGCCGTCCCGATTTCGACAGCGCGCCCCACGAACGGGCGCTCGCGAACCTGTGGGTTGGAACGACCATGACCGATCGTATCCGCGATTTTCTGCGCGCTCGCCGTGACATGGGCCAGGACGAAGGCCCGGTGATGGTGCTCGACCTCGATGTCGTGCGCGACAACTTCACGGCCTTCGCCCGCGCGCTGCCCGATACCCGCGTCTTCTACGCGGTGAAGGCGAACCCGGCTCCGGAAGTGCTGCGTCTGCTCGCCGAGATGGGCTCCTGCTTCGACACGGCCTCCGTGGTCGAGGTGGAGATGGCGCTTGCCTCCGGCGCCACGGCCGACCGGATTTCCTTCGGCAACACCATCAAGAAGGAGCGCTGCATCGGTCGCGCGCTCAAACTCGGCGTGCGCCTGTTCGCCGTCGATTGCGAGGCTGAGGTCGAGAAGATTTCCCGCGCCGCCGATGCGGCCGGTATCGAAGCCGGCGAGGTCCAGGTGTTCTGCCGCATCCTCTGCGACGGTGCAGGCGCCGAATGGCCCCTGTCGCGTAAGTTCGGCTGCGTGCCGGAGATGGCCGTCGACGTGCTCGAGCATGCCTGCCGCCAGGGACTGCACGCCTATGGCGTGTCGTTCCATGTGGGCTCGCAGCAGGGCAACATCGAAGCCTGGGACGGGGCGCTCGCCTCCGCCTCCACGATCTTCCGCGAATGCGCCGATCGCGGCATCGCCTTGTCCATGGTCAATCTCGGCGGCGGCTTTCCCACCAAGTATCTCAAGGCCGTGCCGGGGGTCGAATCCTACGGAGACGCGATCTTCCGCGCGCTCACCAAGCATTTCGGCAACCAGCTGCCCGAAACCATCATCGAGCCCGGTCGCGGCATGGTCGGCAATGCCGGCATGATCGAGGCCGAGGTGATCCTGGTCTCGAAGAAGTCCGATGCCGAGGACGAGATCCGCTGGGTCTATCTCGACATCGGCAAGTTCGGCGGGCTCGCCGAGACCATGGACGAGTCGATCCGCTACGCGATCCGCACCGAGCACGACGAGGATCGCATGTCTCCCTGCGTGCTCGCCGGGCCGACCTGCGATTCCGCCGATGTGCTCTACGAGAAGGTGCCCTACCCGCTCCCCGTCTCGCTTTCCATCGGCGACAAGGTGCTGATCGAAGGAGCCGGGGCCTACACCACCACCTATGCGGCGGTGGCGTTCAACGGGTTCCCGCCCCTTCAGCAATACGTCATCTGACCGCGATATCATCGTCGGCCGAACGGCTCCATGGTCGTTCGGTAGCGGACGCCGACGGTTCCGTCGCCCATCTCCGGCGCAGAACCGCCCGCCGTCACGTCAGTTGGGTTACCCGGCAGGACCTGGGAAAGGGCACGGCCTTGATCGAAATTCGCGACGAACGGCCGACCGATCTATCGGCACGGGAGCAACTGCTCGATACCTGCTTCGGCCCGGCGCGATTCCTCAAGACGTCCGAGCGTCTGCGCGAAGGACGCATGCCTGCCAACGGTCTGGCACTGACCGCGGAACTGAGCGGCCGTGTCGTCGGCACCGTTCGTTTGTGGCACGTGGAGGCAGGGCTCAAGCGGCCTGCCCTGCTGTTGGGGCCGCTCGCCGTCGATCCCTCGCTTCGGGGGCACGGCCTCGGCAGCACCCTGATGTGGGCCTCCATCGGCAGGGCGCGCGCCCTCGGTCACAGCGCCATCGTCCTCATGGGCGATGCGCCGTATTACGCCCGTTTTGGTTTTTCCGGTGATCTGATGACCGGGCTGTCCATGCCCGGCCCGTTCGAACGGGCACGGTTCCTCGGTCTCAATCTCCGCAAGGGCGCACTCGACGGGGCGAGCGGCATTCTCTCCGCTTCAGGCACCCTCGAAGAGGCTGCCTGTCCGGAGAGATTGGATGCACGACGACAGGCGGCGTGAGCGCTAGATGGCGGTGGTGGTCGTCGCCTGGTCGCAACGGCGGCGGAACGCTGCATCGTGCTGGCGGCGCACGGCGCGGATCAGGGCCGCAGCGAGGGTGATGACGCCGGGATCGCGATCGATCGGCTCTTCGGCCGGCGCGGGGGTGTTAGCGATAAACAAGGATAACATCGGAACTCCGTCATTTGGCGTTCTGGCGTTTTCCGTCCCTTCAGGTGTGTCTATGCCGTGTTTGTTGCATCGCAATATCGGTGCGGCGCCGACCGTTCGCAACGGCATCCAACGGGACGGCGACCCGCGTCTGAATCATGTGTCGACGTAACGTCATGTTAATGATCTTCCCGCTTGGGCCTCTCGTGGTCCACGAGGCGGTAGGCGACGACGTGGTTGACCGCACGCCCTCGACCGGCCACTAGCCCGTCGCCTGACCGTCATTTCCGCCGACTAAGGACGTGCCTCGCTCGTGAGTTCGAGCGGGGCCGAGAAGAAGGATTGCCCGCATGACCGAAGCCGCCACCTCCTGGCCCGTCCACGGCCGCATCAGCGGTCCCATCGTGATGATCGGCTTCGGCTCGATCGGTCGCGGGACCCTTCCGCTCATCGAGCGTCATTTCGAATACGACAAGGCGCGCTTCACCGTCGTCGAGCCCTCGGATGCGCACAAGTCCCTGGCCGATCAGCATGGCCTGCGCTTCGAGCAGGTGGCGCTGACCAAGGACAATTACCGCGAGGTTCTCACGCCCCTCCTCACCGAGGGCGGCGGGCAGGGCTTCTGCGTGAACGTGTCCGTGGACACCTATTCCCGCGCCATCATGGAATTATGCCGCGAGCTCGGCGCCTTCTACATCGACACCGTCGCCGAGCCCTGGCCCGGTTTCTACTTCGACAAGTCCAAGAGCCAGGGCGACCGCACCAACTACGCCCTGCGTCAGGATATCCTCGATGCGCGCGCCGCCAATCCCGGCGGCACCACCGCCGTCTCGTGCTGCGGCGCCAATCCCGGCATGGTCTCCTGGTTCGTCAAGCAGGGGCTTCTCAACGTCGCCTCCGATCTCGGCCTGACCACGCCCGAGCCGAAGACCCGGGACGAGTGGGCGGCGCTCATGCGCGAGGTCGGCGTCAAGGGCATCCATATCGCCGAGCGCGACACCCAGCGCGCCAAGGGCCCGAAGCCCATGGGAGTCTTCGTCAACACCTGGTCGGTGGAAGGCTTCGTCTCTGAGGGCAACCAGCCGGCCGAGCTCGGCTGGGGCACCCACGAGACCTGGCGCCCGGACAATGCCCGCGACCAGGAGAAGGGCTCGCGCTGCGCGATCTACCTACTCCAGCCCGGCGCCGACACCCGCGTTCGCTCGTGGACGCCGACCGCCCAGAGCCAGTTCGGCTTCCTCGTGACGCATAACGAGGCCGTGTCGATCTCCGATTACTACACGGTTCTGGAGGGCGAGCGCGCCGCCTACCGCCCGACCTGTCACTACGCCTACCACCCCTGCAACGACGCCGTGCTCTCGCTCCACGAGATGTTCGGCAAGGCGGCTGCGGTGCAGGAGCAGCACCACATTCTCGACGAGAACGAGATCGTCGATGGGATCGACGAACTCGGCGTGCTCCTCTACGGCCACGAGAAGAACGCCTATTGGTTCGGCTCGCAGCTCTCCATCGAGGAGACCCGCCGCATCGCGCCCTACCAGAATGCCACCGGCCTTCAGGTGACCTCGGCCGTGCTCGCGGGCATGGTCTGGGCTCTGGAGAACCCGGAAGCCGGCATCGTCGAGGCCGACGAGATGGATTTCCGCCGCTGCCTCGAAGTCCAGATGCCGTATCTCGGCCCTGTCGTCGGCGTGTACACCGACTGGACGCCGCTCACCGGCCGTCCGGGCCTGTTCCCCGAAAACATCGACGAGACCGACCCCTGGCAGTTCCGGAACGTCCTCGTTCAAAGCTGAACGGACGAACGGGGCGCGGGATCGTACTCCCCGCGCTCCGTGCCCTCTGCTTGGCGCCGAGGGTCAGGCCATGGTCGGCGAGGACCAACGCCACGTCTTTCCCCAGGCCGCGCTGTGGAGCCTCGGGATACCGTCCGAGCACGACTGCATAGCGGCTTGCTCTGCACGGATGTTGCAGGGTTCCGGCGGGATGCTACCATCCCGTATCCGATCGGGAGCCCCCGCCATGGCCGACGCCGCGCGCCGCGATACCCGCATGACCGTCGCCGAGTTCCGCCCCTGGGCCGAGCCCCGGCCCGACGAGGAACGCTGGGAACTGATCGACGGCATAGCCCTGCCGATGTCGCCGCCCTCGGCACGCCACCAGCGCATCGTTTCCAACCTGATCAGGCGCCTGGACGAACTCGCCGAACGGCGGGGCTGCAACGCGCTTCCGGGCCTCGGCGTCCTCAGCGCGGCGGTGGACGATTTCGCGCCGATTCCCGACATCGTGGTGACCTGCGGCCCGCTGGGTCCGGACGGCTATACCAGCGACCCCCTGCTCGTGGCCGAGGTCCTGTCCCCCAGCACGACGAGTCTCGATCGCGGCCGCAAGACCGATTTCTACCGCTCGGTGCCGAGCCTGCGGACCTTCCTCATCGTTTCGCAGGACGAGGTCAGGGTCGAGGCCTGGCGTCGGACCGAGGCGGGGAGCTGGACGGTGGAGGCCCTGTATCGCGACGACAGTCTCGTCCTTCCCGAACTCGGTGGCGCCGTGCCGGTCGGCGCTCTCTACACCGGACTTTCCCTCTGAGCCTCTCCTCGCCCTCGCCGCGTCAGGTCCTGCCCTTGCCCCATTTTGAAGATTTCTACGCCGACAAGCTGCGCGGCTCTCTGGGAGTCACCGATGCGGAATCCGTTCTCGACCTGCGCGGGACGAATCGTCCGACGGCCGAAGCATCCTTGAACGACATGCTGGAGCGCAGTCGCTTCGGCAAAGGCAAGACCGTGGCGATCCGCTTCGATCCCCCGCCGGAAGGAGGCGGAGAGACCCTGTTCCAGCCCGTTGGGCGGCTGTTGCTCGATGCGAAGCGCAAGGGGATCGTCGACAGGCTCCAGACCCTTCCGGCCGGAGACGGCCTCGGATTCTATGTGGCCCTCGCCGGGAAGACGACGCGTTCGAACGAGTAGGAGGAGCGGGTCTCGCGTCGGCAATGAAGTGAGGGCCATGCCGGAGCGGTCCGAGCCCGATCGGCGTTGGGGATGGTACGGCACATCCAGCCGTCTCCGAAGCACGCCATCGTGAAGGTCACCTCGTGAATCGACTGGGCCGCAATACCATCGAGCGTCTGGCGCGCATGGGGTTCGGTGCGCGAGGCATCGTCTACTGCATCGTCGGCGGGCTGGCGCTTCTCGCGGCACTAGGCCAAGGCGGTCGAGCGGGCGACAGCGAGAGTGCGATCCGCTGGGTCTTCCTCGGCCCGTTCGGGGTCATCCTCGTCGGCCTTATCGCTTTGGGTCTGTTCGGCTTCGCGACCTGGCGCCTCGTCGAATCCGTTACCGACGCCGACCGCCATGGGACTTCTGCGAAGGGGATCGTGGTTCGTCTGGCCCATTTTGGCAGTGGCATCGTCGCGGCCGGCCTCGGCATCACGGCGGCGAGCCTTGCCCTCGGCCTGGGCCGAAGCGCGGGTGGCGGCGACGGCTTGCAGGACTGGACCGCCTGGCTCTTGGCGAAGCCGTTCGGTCCCTGGCTCGTCGGCCTGATCGGCCTCGGAATCATCGGCGGCGGGATCGCCTTTCTGGTGAAGGCCTGGAAGGGCGATGTCACGGATCGACTCGCCCTTGACGAAGCCCATTGCCGATGGGTCAAGCCGCTCGGCCAGTTCGGTTATGGCGCTCGCGGGATCGCGTTCCTCATCATCGGCGGCTTCGTCATCGTCGCTGCCTGGTACCAGGCCTCCTCGGAGGTAAAGGGTCTGGCCGGCGCCTTCTCGGCCCTCCGGTCTCAACCCTATGGTACGGCTCTCCTCGGCGTCGTTGCGGCGGGGCATCTCGCTTTCGGCGTGTTCGGTCTCATCCAGGCACGGTATCGGCACATCGACGCGCCGGACCTGGACGAAACCGACGATGCGGTCAGGCGTGCGGTGCAGTCCTTAACGTGATGGGCGGCTTCTCGGTTCGCGGATGCGTTGACAGAGAGGCATCCCGTCGCCGATACCGCGCCCGGCCCGGAGCCCATGAAGCAGCGCATCTACAAGTCGGCGGTGATGGTGGTCCACGATTGCGTGGCGACCGTCCTGGCCGTGACCCTCACCTTCGTCTTTCGGTTCAACGGTGAGTTGCTCTCCGAACGCTTGCACGCGCTCCCGATTCTTCTGCCGCCTTTCGTCGGCTTCGCCGCGCTGGTCTACAGCTGGTTCAAGCTCTACCGAACCAAGTGGCGCTTCGCCTCGCTCCCCGATCTTGCCGGGATCGTACGTGCGGCGAGCGTGCTTGCCCTGACTCTTCTCGTGGTCGATTACGTGCTCGTTTCCGCGAGCATGTACGGTTTCTACTTCTTCGGAAAGATCGCCATCGCCCTGTATTGGGTGCTGCAGATCTTCCTGTTGGGCGGCACCCGGCTCGCCTTCCGCTACCTGAAATATTCTCGCTCGCGGCAGAGCCAGGCTCGCGGCGCCACGACCCCGACGCTGCTGCTGGGACGCGGCAGGGATATCGAGCTTCTCCTTCGGGCCATCGAAGCGGGCTCGGTGCGACACCTGTCCCCCAAGGGCATCCTGTCGCCGCGCAGCAACGAGACCGGACAGATCATGCGCGGCATCCCCGTGCTGGGTGGATTTTCGGACCTCGAACGCGTCGTCGCGAACCTCGCCGCCGAGGGATCTCCCGTGCGCCGCCTCGTCGCCGTGCCCAACGCCCTGACGCCCGAGGCCGGCCCCGACGACCTGATCGCCCGCGCCCGGCGGCTGGGCGTCCCGCTCTCTCGGGTCACGAGTCTCGGCGAGGGGATGCGCGATGCCGAACTGGCGCCCCTGGAGATCGAGGACCTGCTCCTTCGGCCCACCGTGTCCATCGACCGGCCGCGCCTGGAGCGATTCCTCAAGGGAACGCGCGTCATCGTCACCGGCGGTGGCGGCTCGATCGGTTCGGAGATCGTCGCCCGGGCCGTCGCCTTCGGCGCGGCTTCGGTCCTGGTCGTGGAAAATTCCGAGCCAGCCCTCCACGGCATCCTGAGCCAGCCAGCCATCGCGGCGGCAGATGTGACCGGCGCTCTGTGCGACATCCGCGACCGGGAGCGTCTGCACGGCGTCTTCGCCGACTTCCGGCCGGATTACGTGTTCCACGCCGCTGCCCTGAAGCAGGTGCCGTATCTGGAGCGGGACTGGCCCGAGGGCATCAAGACCAACGTCCTCGGTTCCATCAACGTGGCGGATGCGACGGTCGCCGCCCGCGCCCGCGCCATGGTGATGATCTCCACCGACAAGGCCATCGAGCCGGTCTCCCAACTCGGCGTCACCAAGCGTCTGGCGGAGATGGTGGCTCAGGCTCTCGATGCCGAGCAGGCCGTCGCGCCGCAGGAAAAGCCGACCCGGCTGATCGCGGTGCGGTTCGGCAACGTGCTGGGCTCCGTTGGGTCGGTGGTCCCGGTGTTCAAGGCGCAGATCGCGCGGGGCGGCCCGGTCACCGTCACCGATGCGGAGATGGTGCGCTATTTCATGACCGTGCGCGAGGCCGCCGACCTCGTTCTCACCGCCGCCTCCCACGGCGACCGCGAGGGACGCTGCCTCTCCCTGACCACCCCCGAATCCGACCAGCGTGCGGCGGTCTACGTGCTGAAGATGGGCCAGCCCGTGCGCATTCTCGATCTCGCCGAGCGCATGATCCGGCTCGCCGGATTCGAGCCCGGCGAGGATATCGAGGTGGTCTTCACCGGATCGCGGCCGGGAGAGCGCCTGAACGAGATCCTGTTCGCCCGCGAGGAGCCGCGTGTCGCCCTCGACGGGATCGACGGCGTCATGGCAGCCAAGCCCGTCTTCGCCGACAGGTCCGTGTTGGAAAGCTGGATCGCGGCGTTGAAGCGGGCGGTGGAGACCCATGACAGGGCCGCCGCCGACCTGGTGTTCGAGACCGCCATTCCGGATTATCGCAACCGGCCGAAATGCGTCCCCGAGCCGAAGCCGGCCCCGGTGACCGTGCCGGCTTAAGCTGCCGTATCGCCGCGGGACAGGGCGGCGAGCCCTTCGGAGGAGGTCTGAGCGGGCGTCCACCCCAGCGCCGACAGCCCGTCGGAACATGCTACGAGATCCCCCGACAGGCGCTCGAAGACCTCTCCCCGACCCGTCACCCGGCAGGCCAGGCCGAGCAGGCTCGGCGGACAGGGAACGAGACCGGCGCGCCGGCCCAGGCCCGCCCTCAACGCAGCGATCATCTCGGGCAATCTGAGCGCGTCGGGTTCGGCCGCCACCAGGGAACGGCCGAGCGGCCCTCGGTGACGCAAGACCGTGACGATGGCGGCCGACAGGTTTTCCACCGAGATCAGCGACCGGCGCCCCGTCAGACTCGCGAACGGCAGGGGATAGGGCGTGCGTGCGAGCCGCAGGAGTGCTGCCATGTTGCCCTTCACGCCCGCGCCGTAGACGAGGACCGGACGCAGGGCGACCCAGTCGATCCCGATCTCGGCCAGGGCTGCCTCGGCGGCGAGTTTCGAGCGGCCATAGGCATCCGTGGGATTTGGCCGATCGTTTTCAGTGATGGCTCCCGCCGCGCTGATTCCCGTCTGTGCCCTGATCGAGGAGAGAAACACGAAGCGCCCGACCCGCGCCTTGGCTGCGGCTTCGGCGAGACGTCGCGTCGCCTCGATGTTCGAAGAGCGGTAATCGTCCTCCGGCGTGCCGGACATGGCATGGGCGAGGCCAGCGGAATGAACGATGGCATCGACGCCGGACAACGCCGCCGCCATGTTCATGGGACGGCTCAAATCGCCCACCACGGCCCCGCTTGCGCCGGGGGGCAGCTCGACCGGGCGGCGCAGAAGCACCCGGACCCGGTAGCCCTGATCGGATAGGGAGCGCAGCAGGTGGCGGCCGATGAAGCCGGTGGCACCGGTGAGCGCGATGACGTTTCCGCTCAAGGGGCTTTTCCTCTTTGCATCGTCGAGAACTGCCGCAGCACCAGGGCGACGAGGGCCGTGCCCGCGCTCATTGCAATGAGCGTGACGAGCGGGGACGGCCAAAGCAAGGTCGCCCCCGCAAGGATCGCCAGGGCGACGTCGAGCAGGAAGACCCGGGTGACGACCTCCATCACCGAGAAGCCGTTCGTGGTGGCGCGCTGGTAGAAATGGCTGCGATGCGCCTGCCAGACTGGCTCGCCCTTGGTGGCACGGCGCAGCAGCGTCAGCGTGGCATCGGCGAGGTAGTAAAGCGGAAGCAGGATGGCGGCCGCCAGCCCGCCCTGCAGGCTCAACCGATACAGAAGCCACGCCACGAGAAAGCCGATGGGAAGGGAGCCGACATCGCCCAGGAATAGGCGGGCCACCGGGCGATTGAAGGGCGCGAATCCGATCAACGCACCGAGGAGGGATGCGGCGACGAGGGTCGGCAGCGGCGGCAGACCGCCGACGAGCCCGAGGAGCATGAGCGCGCCGGTGACCGGCACCATGGCCGATACCGTCATCCAGTCGAGCCCGTCCATGAAGTTCGTCAGATTCACGAACCACACGCCGGCCAGGACCGCGAAAGCCCGTTCGGCGGCGAGCGGCACGTCCGGAAGCAGCCGGCCATCCACGGACAGGACGAGAGCCGCGACGACGAGCGTCTGGAGACCGAGTCGGAGGGAGGCCGGCAGCGGCCGGATGTCGTCCACGGCGCCGACCACCGCGAGGATCAGGGTCGCGTGAGCCAGGACCAGGGCTTCCATCGCGTCCGGCATCGGCGGTGTCAGCGACGCAAGGAGCCCGCAGGCGGCAAGGATCGCGAGGACGATGGCGATGCCCGCGCCCTGGGGCGTCGGGACGCTATGGCTCGACCGAGCGATGGGACGCGCAAGGGCGTATCGCTGCAGGAGTGGTTTCAGAAGGACGATCAGGACCGCGCTTAGGCCGGCAGCCAGCGGTACGGCGACGAGCGGCGCGAAGGGCATTGTCGTGTGAGGTTCCGCTGGTGTCGACGGGTCGTGCGCACGCCGTACTTCGCCTCACCTCGGGAGAGAAGTGCCCCGTGCTCGGGACCGGCACCTCTCCCCCGCCCGTTTCGCAGACGCCCTCCCCCGAATCGGAGAGGAATATGCGGCGCTAGAATACCGTCTCACCACCCCTGACGGAGGAGCCGCCGATTCCGGCGGCGGCATCCGCCTTCTCGGCGGCGCGCTTGTCGAGGGCGCGGCCCACCACCTTGGCGATGCCGATCATGATCGTGTCGAGGATGTAGTCCTTCGGCGTGTAGACCGCCGTGACGCCCATGTTCTTGAGCACGAGTTCGTCCTCCGGCGAGATGATGCCGCCGACGACGAGGGGGACGTGGTCGAGGCCGGCTTCCTGCATCTTCGCCTTCACGTCGCGCACCAGCGGAACGTGGCTGCCGGACAGGATCGACAGGCCGACCACGTGGGCGCCGGTCTCCTTGGCTTTCGCCACGATCTCGGCCGGGGTCTGGCGGATGCCGTCATAGGTCACGTCGAACCCAACGTCGCGGGCACGAAGCGCGATCTGCTCGGCGCCGTTCGAATGGCCGTCGAGGCCGGGCTTGCCGACGACGAGCTTGGGCGTCTCGCCCAGGCGCTCGCCGAGATCGGCGATGAGGAGCTTGGCGTCCTCGGCGGCACCCGAGGAGATCGTCTCGAGGCTGACGCCGGTGGGGGCACGGTATTCGCCGAAGACCTGGCGCAGGCGCGTGCCCCATTCGCCGGTGGTGACGCCGGCCTTCGCCGCCGCGATCGAGACCGGCATGATGTTGGCGCCCGAGCGCGCGGCGGCTTCGAGCTCGTCGAGGGCCTTCTCCACGGCCTTGCCGTCACGCTTGGCCCGCCAGTCGCGGATGCGCTGCTCGGCTTCCATCTCCACCGTCTCGGAGACCGTGAAGATGGCGCCCTCCCCGGCCGTGAGGGGTGAGGGCTCACCGGCCTGGAACTTGTTGACGCCGACGACGACCTGATCGCCGGCCTCGATGGCCGAGATGCGCTTGGCGTTGGATTCCACGAGGGCGCGCTTCAGCGCCCCGGTCTCGACCGCCGCCACCGCGCCGCCGATCCCGCCGATCTCCTTGAGCGCCGCGCGGGTCTCTTCCTTGAGGGATTCGACCTTGGCGTCGATGACCTTCGACCCGTCGAAGATGTCGTCGTATTCGAGGAGGTCGGTCTCGAAGGCGAGGATCTGCTGCATGCGCATGGACCATTGCTGGTCCCAGGGGCGCGGCAGGCCGAGAGCCTCGTTCCAGGCCGGCAACTGCACGGCACGGGCGCGGGCGCGTTTCGACAGGGTGACGGCCAGCATCTCGATGAGGATGCGGTGGACGTTGTTCTCGGGTTGCTGCTCGGTGAGCCCGAGGCTGTTGACCTGAACGCCATAGCGAAAAATGCGCTTCTTCGGGTCGGTGATGCCGTAGCGCTCCTGGGCGATCTCGTCCCACAGTTCCGAGAACGCCCGCATCTTGCAGATCTCGGTCACGAACCGCATGCCGGCATTCACGAAGAACGAGATGCGGCTGAACACGTCGGCGAAGCTCGCCTCGTCGAAATCGGGGTCGTCGCGCACCGTGTCGAGCACTGCGATGGCGATGGCCAGCGCGTAGGAGAGCTCCTGCACCGGCGTCGCTCCGGCCTCCTGCAGGTGGTAGGAACACACGTTCATCGGGTTCCACTTCGGCACTTCCTTGGTCGTGAACAGGATCACGTCCTTGGTCAGGCGAAGCGAGGGCGCGGGCGGGAATACATAGGTGCCGCGCGAGAGATACTCCTTAATGATGTCGTTCTGCGTGGTGCCCTGGAGGCCGGCGAAAGGCACGCCCTGCTCCTCGGCCACCGCGAGATAGAGCGACAGCAGCCACGGCGCCGTGGCGTTGATCGTCATCGAGGTGTTCATCTGCGAGAGCGGGATCTGGTCGAACAACGCCCGCATGTCGCCGAGATGCGCGATCGACACGCCGACCTTGCCGACCTCGCCGCGCGCCAGTTCGTGGTCGGGATCGTAGCCGGTCTGGGTCGGCAGATCGAAGGCCACCGACAAGCCGGTCTGCCCCTTGGCGAGGTTGCCCCGGTAGAGGGCGTTCGATTCCTTTGCGTTGGAATGGCCGGCATAGGTCCTGATGATCCAGGGCTTGTCGCGCTTGACCTCGGCGACGGTCGCACTCGCGCTCATTCCACTGACTCCACTCGATTCCAACGGCCGCGCCATCTCGCGCTTATTGTGCGGCACCCTATCCAAGCCTCGGGCGTCCGTCATCTGGCCGAAGGTCGGACTTCTCGGCTCATGGCTCAGAATGTTTCGAAAAATTCTAGACGCCAGGATCAAGCGAATTAAAGGACGCCGCACGACAAGGCAGATGCGAAGTCGCTCTAAAGCATTGATTTCGATGCGGAATGCGCCGACTTTGCCAGTCTGTCGAAGCAACAATATTTTGAATACACAAATTGACCCGGCCGACGGCTCCGGTGCGGAAGCGTGGTGACGGGTCATGGCCATTTAGGGGGCCTTGGAGCAGTTCAGGTTCGTCGATATAGGGTCGCTCAGAAGAATAACCGGGAGAGCCAAGATGTCGGCGAGTGCGGCCTTGAATACGACCGAGGGCAAGGACCTCTACGAGTTGGGCGAGATCCCGCCCCTCGGCCACGTTCCGGCGAAGATGTATGCCTGGGCGATCCGGCGCGAGCGTCACGGTCCGCCGGAGGAATCGATGCAGGTCGAGGTGGTGCCGACCTGGGAGATCGGCGACGACGAAGTGCTGGTCTACGTCATGGCCGCCGGTATCAACTACAACGGCGTGTGGGCCGGGCTCGGCGAGCCGATCTCCCCCTTCGACGTGCACAAGGCCGATTACCATATCGCCGGTTCGGATGCCTCTGGCATCGTCTGGGCGGTGGGCGCCAAGGTGAAGCGCTGGAAGGTCGGCGACGAGGTCATCGTCCATTGTAACCGCGACGACGGCGACGACGAGGAATGCAACGGCGGCGACCCGATGTTCTCGCCCTCGCAGCGGATCTGGGGCTACGAGACGCCCGACGGCTCGTTCGCGCAGTTCTGCCGGGTGCAGTCGCGCCAGCTGATGAAGCGGCCGCAGCACCTCACCTGGGAGGAAGGCGCCTGCTACACGCTGACCCTCGCCACCGCCTACCGCATGCTGTTCGGTCACGCTCCCCACACGGTGAAGCCGGGCCAGAACGTGCTGATCTGGGGTGCCTCGGGCGGTCTCGGCGTGTTCGGCGTCCAGCTCTGCGCCGCCTCCGGTGCGAACGCCATCGCGGTGATCTCGGACGAGTCGAAGCGCGACTACGTGATGAGCCTCGGTGCCAAGGGCGTCATCAACCGCAAGGACTTCGATTGCTGGGGTCAGCTGCCGAAGGTGAACTCGCCGGAATTCCACGCCTGGACCAAGGAAGCCCGCAAGTTCGGCAAGGCGATCTGGGACATCACCGGCAAGGGCAACGACGTCGACATCGTCTTCGAGCATCCCGGCGAGGCGACCTTCCCGGTCTCGGCGCTCGTTGTGAAGCGCGGCGGCATGGTGGTGTTCTGCGCCGGCACCACCGGCTTCAACATCACCTTCGATGCCCGCTACGTCTGGATGCGCCAGAAGCGTATTCAGGGTTCGCACTTCGCCCACCTGAAGCAGGCCTCGGCCGCCAACCAGTTCGTTCTGGACCAGCGCATCGACCCGTGCATGAGCGAGGTGTTCCCCTGGGACAAGATCCCCCAGGCGCACACCAAGATGTGGAAGAACCAGCACCCGCCCGGCAACATGGCCTGCCTCGTCAACGCTCCCCGCGCCGGCCTACGGACGCTGGAAGACGTGATCGAGGCCGGTCCCCTGAAGCGCTGAGGTCGAGAACCGTGCTCAGCGCTTGCCGCCCTCGGCGGGCAGGTGCTGGGCATAGGCCTCGCGCTCTTCGCGCTCCTTGATCAAATCGGCATAGGCCTGGCGCATTTCCGGTGACACGGAAACGCTCCGGGCCTTTTCCTTTTTGCGCTTGGGCGCCTTCTTGAACTGATTGGCGGTCTCGTTCATCGCGTCATCCCGGTCATTGATCGCGGCTACCATAAGCGGCTTCGACGACTGCGGCGAGACAGGCTTACCGCCAACCGCACGCGGTGCTAAACATCGCTTTGGATTCTTTTCGGCCGACGAAAGCACCGTGTGCCCTGCCCTTCCACCTCAGGACGAGGTTCATAGCTGGGGAGACGAGCGCGGAACTCTCAACCACCCGGACTTCGAGCATCATGGAAAAGTTCACGACCCTGACCGGCGTTGCCGCGCCGATGCGCATCACCAACGTCGATACCGACCGGATCATCCCGAAGCAGTATCTCAAGACGATCAAGCGCACCGGTCTGGGCAAGGGCCTGTTCTCCGAGATGCGCTACAACGACGACGGCTCCGAGAACCCGGATTTCGTCCTCAACCAGCCGGCCTATCGCAACGCCAAGGTGCTGGTGGCCGGCGACAATTTCGGCTGCGGCTCGTCGCGGGAGCACGCCCCCTGGGCGCTCGCCGATTTCGGCATCCGCTGCATCATCTCCACGAGCTTTGCCGACATCTTCTTCAACAACTGCGCCAAGAACGGCATCCTCGCCATCATCGTCTCGCCTGAGGATCTGGAGAAGCTGTTCGACGATGCCGAGCGCGGCGCCAACGCCACCCTGACGATCGATCTGGAAAGCCAGACCATCAAGGGGCCGGATGGCGGCACCCTGCATTTCGACATCGATTCCGGGCGCAAGGAGAGCCTGCTCAACGGGCTCGACGAGATCGGCCTGACCCTCAAGCGCGCGCCCAAGATCGACGCCTACGAGGAGAAGCTCGCCGCGCGCGGATTTGCCTGAGCGCCAGCATCATCACGGTTCGTTTACCATGCGCGCGGCTTAAAGGTCGGGAAACGCCGAAACCCGCCGGGAGACCGCCCATGACGTCGCGCGCGAAGCTGACCGCCCTCCTCTGCCTCGCGAGTGCGGCAGCGTCCGCACCCGCCAAGGCCGATTTCCGCTCCTGCCTCGCCTCGCTTCAGGCGGAGGCGGCCTCGCAGGGGATCTCGGCCCAGACCTTCCGCGCGGCGACCGACGGCATCGCCTTCGACGACAAGGTTATCGAACTCTCCCAGGCGCAGCCCGAATTCAAGACGCCGATCTGGGACTACATGGCTGCCCTCGTCGACGAGGAGCGCGTGGACGACGGCAAGGCGGCGATGAAGCAGCACGGTCAGGCCCTCGCCAATGCGGAGGCGCGCTACGGCGTCGACCGCTACACCATTGCCGCCGTCTGGGGCGTCGAATCGAATTTCGGCAAGAACCTCGGCAAGATGCCGTTGGTTCAATCCTTTGCCACCCTGATCTGCTCGAATCACCGCCGCGCGGGCTTTTTCAAGGGCGAGCTGATGGCGACCCTGAAGATCATTGAGCGCGGCGACATCGACCCGTCCCGCCTCACGGGGTCATGGGCCGGCGCCTTCGGCCAGACCCAGTTCATGCCCACCACCTACCAGCGCCTCGCCGTCGACGGCGACGGCGACGGGCGCCGCGACCTCGTGGATTCTGTGCCCGACGCGGTGGCCTCCACCGCCAACTTCCTGCGCGTGGCTAAATGGTCGAACGGCCAGCCCTGGGGCTACGAGGTGCGTGTACCGAAGGGCTTCAATGCCGGGGCCGCCGGGCGCAAGAACAAGCACGCCGTGGCGCATTGGGCTTCCATGGGGGTCACCCGGATCGACGGACGCCCGCTTTCCGGGGACGGCCCTGCCGGCATCCTGCTCCCGGCCGGCATCAACGGTCCGGCTTTCCTGGTGACCCGGAATTTCGACGCGCTCTATTCCTACAATGCCGCCGAATCCTACGGTCTCGCCATCGCGGTGCTGTCCGACCGCCTGCGCGGCCGCTCGGGCGTCCAGGCGGAATGGCCCACCGACGATCCGCCCCTGTCGCGCGCCGAGCGCCGCGACCTTCAGACCAGATTAGCGGCCCAGGGCTACGATGTCGGCGAACCGGACGGCAAGGTCGGCGCCAAGACCCGCGACGCGATCAAGGCCATCGAGCGCAAGCTCGGCATGCCGCAGACCGGGCGACCGGGCGGCAAGGTGCTCGAGGCCCTGCGCCGGGGATAGTGGTGTGACGGGGTCGGGACGTCCTCGTTCGATCGGCCGACCCGACCTCCAATCCGCCCTTTCTGGGACGCCGATGAAGCTGACCCCTCCTCCGAGGCGGCGTCGGTCGCTGCCTCGGGCTGTAACGCCCAAGGCTTCGGCCGGAAGTAATGTTTCCGACGACATCTTCTCATCACTTGAACTCGAGCGGCGTGATCGCTTTCGTAAGATGACGCCGATATCTATCGTTATTTATCGAGATCGCTTCCGGAAGTAAAAACTCGATTTACTTTGCTGTGTGCCGTCATCTTACCGATGATCTTTTTTATTGTGCTTTGGCGGGACCACGTTCGAATCGAGTCATGAGGTTAATCCGCCTCTCCGAACGCAATGTCTCGCATTTCCTCATGGCCCGTGTGACGCCGCACCCTGTTCGCGGACTGGGCTGTTTGGCGTAGGATTAGGCATTATTGGACGCTCGTTGATCCTTATGTAGCTGAAACATGCACTAAGGAAAATCATGTTGTATAAAAATGTAGCAATTGCCGCCGTGCTCGTGCTCGCGACAGGCTCATCCGCTGCGATCGCTCAGACCTCGGGAAAGCGCGGCGTTCAACAGCGTCACCAAGATATCGACGCGACTCATGCGATCGACCAGCGCTATGAGCCGTCGCGGATGTTGAGCCCTGCGCCGAAGCAGGACATGAAAATGATCCCCTTCCCCCGTGGCGGGCGGATGGAAATGATCCTCGTGCCGGCCAATCCGTCTTCGTAACTGTTGCAATCGAGGATGGGGTGGGTCGAGCATGTCTCGGGATACGAGACTGGTTTGGGATGGATGCCGATGCGGCGTCCATCCGCCAACGAAAAAGGCCGGGCAATGCCCGGCCTTTCGCAATTCTGACGAATCGCGCCGAAGATCTTACTCGGCAGCGGTCTTTGCCGCGGACTTCGCGGCCTTCTCGGCCTTGCGGGCGTCCTTGTTGGCCTTCGAGGCG
Source organism: Methylobacterium sp. WL19 (assembly GCF_008040005.1). Lineage (NCBI taxonomy): Bacteria > Pseudomonadati > Pseudomonadota > Alphaproteobacteria > Hyphomicrobiales > Methylobacteriaceae > Methylobacterium > Methylobacterium sp. WL19. Next base: position 29,914 of record NZ_VRVC01000003.1, on the reverse strand, counting down.
TCGGCCTTTGCGGCCTTCTCGGCGGGACGGTCGGCGCGCTCGACGATACGGGCCGACTTACCGCGACGGTCGCGCAGGTAGTACAGCTTGGCGCGACGCACCTTGCCGCGACGCACGACGGCGATCGAATCGATCATCGGCGAGTAGACCGGGAAGACGCGCTCGACGCCCTCGCCGTAGGAAATCTTGCGGACGGTGAAGCTCTCGTTGAGGCCGCCACCGGAGCGCGCGATGCACACGCCTTCATAGGCCTGCACGCGGGTGCGCTCGCCTTCCTTCACCTTGACGTTCACGGTCACCGTGTCGCCGGGCTGGAAGTCGGGAATGGTCTTGCCGAGCGCAGCGATCTGCTCCTGCTCGAGCTGCTGGATGATGTTCATGGTCAAGTTCCTGCCGGTGCGCGCCCGCGATCCCAGGAGGGGAATGCGTGCGTCAGGATTTCGGCATCCTGTTTTGAGTTGCCGCGGGCCATACAGGAAGCATCGAGGCTTGTCGACATCCCACACAGCGAAAGCGCGTCTGCGGGCATGACCGCGGAGGTGTGCAGGTTGAGAAAATCCCGCGCGCGGTCCACATGAATACAGAGGTGCGGGCCATTCCCCGCGCCCTTCCCGGCCGGCCTTGAACCGGCGCAGTGGACGAGGATACATCAAAGCCATGTTCATCCAGACCGAAGCCACCCCGAACCCCGCCACCCTGAAGTTCCTTCCCGGCCGCGTGGTCCTGCCCGAATCGACCTTCGAGGCGCGCGACGTCGAAACCGCCGCGCGCTCTCCCCTGGCGCAGCGCCTGTTCGACGTACCCGGAGTCGCGGGCGTGTATTTCGGCCATGACTTCATCTCGGTGACGAAGATCGAGAACGAGCATGGCTGGCCGCAGGTGAAGCCCGCGATCCTCGGTGCGATCATGGAGCATTTCCAGTCGGGCGCCCCGGTCCTGGCCGAAGGCGTCGTCCTCGGCGGCGACGATGCGGAGGAGTTCTACGACGAGGCGGACCACGACACCGTCGTCACCATCAAGGACCTGCTTGAGACCCGCGTGCGCCCGGCCGTGGCCAGCGATGGCGGCGATATCACCTTCCGCGGCTTCAAGGAGGGCGTCGTCTACCTGGAAATGAAGGGCGCCTGTTCCGGCTGCCCGTCCTCCACCGCCACCCTCCGGCACGGCGTGCAGAACCTGTTCAAGCACTTCCTCCCCGAGGTGCGCGAGGTCCAGGCGGTCTGATCGCCGTCGCAAGCGCGCAACACCCCGCGTCCTTCGTCTCTTTCGAGGCCGCCCCGCGCTGACGGGGCGGCCTTTTCCGTCGTAAACTCATGCGCCCGACGGGCATCCCGATCTGGAGTGACGTTGCGTATCCTGGCTATCGACACGGCGCTCGACGCCTGTTCCGTCTGCATCGCGACGGATCTCTCCGACGATCTCCTCGCCGAAGAATCCATGACGCTGGCCCGTGGCCATGCCGAGGCGCTGCTTCCCATGCTCGAACGCGTGATGGCGCGGGTGGAGGGCGGGTTCGAGAGCCTCGACCGGGTCGCCGTTACCGTCGGTCCCGGGAGCTATACCGGCTTGCGCGTCGGCCTTTCTGCCGCCCGGGCCGTCGGGCTCGCGGCACAGATTCCGGTGGTCGGCGTCACCACCCTCTCGGGGCTCCTGGCACCGCTCCTCGCCACGAACGGCCAGGGCCTGATCGCGGCCGCGATCGATGCCCGGCACGGCTCCGTCTATTTTCAGGCCATGAACATGGCGGAAGGCATCGTCGTGCCTCCGAGCCTGTTGCGGCTCGAGGAAGCGGCCGATCACGTCGGCCGTGATGCCGTCACCCTCGTGGGGTCCGGTGCGCCCGCTCTGTCGGGCTTGCTCAGGTCCCGCGGCATCGCCGCGACGGTCAGCGATGCCGGCCCGCCGCAGATCGCCTGGATCGCCTCCCTCGGCATGCTGGCCGACCCCGCCCAAGCCCTGGCACGCCCGCTCTATCTGCGCGGACCGGATGCCACTCCACAGGATCACGCGAGGCTGGCCCGTCGATGATTCGTCCCGTCTCTCCGCTCTGGGCTCTCGATTGGTGGCTGGCCTGGTGGGACGCCTGGGGCGGCGAGCCCTATGTCACGCCCCTGCGCGATTCCTCCTCCGCCGCCGCCCTCGCCCGCCTCCATGCCACCGCCTTCGCGCGGCCGTGGGACGCCCACGAATTCGAGCGGATGCTGTGCGAGCGCTCCACCGAGGCCCATGCCCTGTGGCGGGCCGGTTCGATCCAGGGCTTCATCCTCTCGCGCCGCGTGGCCGACGAGGCCGAGATTCTGACCGTCGTCCTGGCGCCTGCCGTGCGCGGTGGGGGTCTGAGCCACAAGCTCGTGCGCGAGCATCTCGGGCATCTGGCATTGAGCGGCGTGCGCAACGTCCATCTCGAGGTCGACGAGGGCAACGCCGCCGCCCTGAAGCTCTATGCCCGTCACGGGTTCAAGCAGGTCGGCGAGCGGACGGGGTATTATGCCCGCCCCGATGGCAGCCGCGCCACCGCCTTCACCATGACGGCGTCCCTGTCGTGAGCCGCGATTCGTGATTGGCTGCGGGCGATGACGCGTCTCGGCACCGTCTTCCGGCTCCTGATCTGCGTCCTCGCCTTCGCGGTGCTGGTCGGGCCGCACCTCCTCAGCCTCAGGTTCGGGCGGGGGCGCATCGCCGCGCATACGCCGACCTACTTCCACCGGATCTTCCTGGCGCTGTTCTCGGTGAGGGTGACGCAGAGTGGCACGCCGCCGGCCCTCGGCGAGCCGGCCCTCGTCCTGTCCAATCACATCTCCTGGCTCGATATCCTCGTCCTCGGGTCGCTGCGGCCGCTCTCTTTCGTGGCGAAATCGGAGATTTCCGGCTGGCCCGTGGTGGGAACCCTGGCCCGTCTCCAGCGCACGGTCTTCATCGACCGGGCGCGCCGCGCGGCCACCGCCAGCGTCAACGCCACGGTGGCGAGCCGGTTGACCGAAGGCGATCTCATCGTCCTCTTTGCCGAGGGCACCACGGGCGATGGAACGCGGCTGCTGCCGTTCCGCTCCTCCCTGGTGGGGGCCGCCCGCGCCGCCATCGATGCCGAGGGCGGCACGCGCGACAGGGTGCGGCTCCAGCCCCTCGCCCTCACCTATCCGCGCCGCAACGGCCTGCCCGTGGTCCGCTCGGAGCGGCCGGGCATCGCCTGGTACGGTGACATGGAGCTCGCGCCGCATCTCGCGGTCTTCCTCCGGGACGGTCCGATCGACGTCCACGTGGTCTGGGGCGATCCCATCGCCTTCGAGGCCGGCACCGACCGCAAGCGCGCCACCGCCATGGCCGAAGCCTCGGTGCGCAGGGCGATGCAGGCCTCGGTGACGGGACGGTGGGAAAGCTGGGCGGCGGTTCGGTCGGTTCCGTCACCCGGCACCGAGACGTTGCCTGCCTCGAATATCGCCGCCTGAAACCCTTCAGGCGCCGGTGATCGACGGTTCGATGGCCGCAAAAGCGTCGGCATCCCGAGATCATTCGGCCAACGATGTTGATGGTCGCCATGCGTGTTTGCGGCGCAGCAAGACGTCACGGCGTTCGTCCAAGGTCAGTCTTTGTCGCGGTCGCGCGTGGAGTGTCGTGGGGAAGCGACGGGCCGGGTGAAACGTGGTAGCACCGCCGACAGCAATGGGCGTCCGAGCGACGCCCGGGGTTCATACGGTGCTGGAACGGTCGCGTTGAAGAAAGCCTTCGTCAAATCCTACGGCTGCCAGATGAACGCCTACGATGCGGGCCGCATGTCGGACCTGCTCGCCAGCCAAGGCTATGCCGCCACGGAGAGCGTCGAGGAGGCGGATGTCGTCGTCCTCAACACCTGCCACATCCGCGAGAAGGCCGCCGACAAGGTCTATTCCGAACTCGGGCGCCTGCGCGTTCTGAAGACGGCCCGAGCCGAGGCCGGCCTCGACACCCGGATCGTGGTGGCCGGCTGCGTCGCGCAGGCCGAAGGCAAGGAGATCCTGGCGCGGGCGCCCTCGGTCGACGTGGTCGTCGGCCCGCAGAACTACCATCGCCTGCCCGATCTCCTCACCCGCTCCGCCTCGACGCGCGTGGTGGACACGGAGTTTCCCGTCGAGGACAAGTTCGACCACCTGCCCATCCGGCGGACGGCGGCCGTATCCTCCTTCCTCACCGTGCAGGAAGGCTGCGACAAGTTCTGCGCCTTCTGCGTCGTGCCCTATACGCGCGGAGCCGAGGTCTCGCGCTCCGTGGAGGCGATCCTGGACGAGGCGCGTAAACTCGTTCGGGGCGGCGCGCGCGAACTCACGCTGATCGGGCAGAACGTCAACGCCTATCACGGGGCCGGCGCCGACGGCGTTCCGGTGACGCTTCCCGCTCTGATGCGCGCTCTCGAGGCGATCCCCGGCCTCCTGCGCCTGCGCTATACCACGAGCCACCCCAACGACATGGCCGATGACTTGGTCCGGGCACATGGGGAGATCGCCGCTTTGATGCCCTATCTGCATCTCCCGGTGCAGTCGGGCTCCACCCGCGTACTTCAGGCGATGAACCGCAAGCATACGGGCGACGAGTATCGCCGGCTCATCGAGCGCGTGCGCCGGGTCCGGCCGGATATCGCCCTGTCCTCCGACTTCATCGTCGGGTTTCCCGGCGAGACCGACGTGGAGTTCGACGAGACGATGCGCCTCGTGGCCGAGATCGGCTTCGCGTCGGCCTATTCGTTCAAGTACAGCCCGCGCCCCGGTACGCCGGCCGCCGAGCGCGAGGACGCCGTGCCCGAGGCCGTGAAATCCGAGCGCCTCGCAGCCCTCCAGGCCCTGCTCGATGACCAGCGCCACGCCTTCAACGCGTCCGCCGTGGGCCATGTCGTCGAGGTGCTGGTGGAGAAGGCCGGCCGCCATCCGGGGCAGGTCGCCGGCAAGACGCCGCATCTTCTGCCCGTCCAATTCGATGCTCCGGCCGCTACCATCGGTACGGTCGTGCCCGTGCGCGTGGTCCGGGCCGGGTCGAACAGCCTGTTCGGCGAAGCCGTCACCGACGAGGCGGCGGCCGCTTGAAAGCGCGCATGCCACGGAATCGCACCTCCGCCCCGGGCGACGGGCCGGCCGCGTCATGCCGTTCTCAATTCACTCGCAACGCTCGCGAGACCCACAGCAAGGAGACTCTGCGTGCCGGCATCTGACGGTCTGAGTGGACGGGGGGCGCCCTTGCGGGGGCGTGGGCCAGCGGCGCGGATAGGTGAGATCGTGGAGACGGTGGACGTATCGCTGACCTTCGACGACAACCGGCTCGCGAGCCTCGTCTTTGGCCAGTACGATCAGAACGTGGCCCATATCGAGCGGCGCCTCGCCGTCACCGCCACGGCCCTGGGCAACCACCTCGTGGTGAAGGGGCCGCCGGATTCCGCCGAGAAGGCGCGCAAAGTCTTCGAGCGGCTCTATGCCCGCGTGACGGCGAGCGGTACCGCCCTCACCCTCGGCGATGTCGACGGAGCGATCCAGGAGACGACGCTCCAGGGCAACCTCTTCCCCACCGCCGAAGTGAGTGCCGAGCCGGACCGTCCGCATTTCGACCAGATCGCCACGCGCAAGCGCGGCGCCGTGCGAGCCAGGAACGCGGCTCAGGACACCTACATCAAGCTCCTGCGCAACCACGAACTCGTCTTCGCCGAAGGGCCCGCCGGCACCGGCAAGACCTGGCTCGCGGTGGGCTACGCGGTGTCCCTGCTGGAACAGGGCCATGTGGAACGTCTGATCCTGTCGCGCCCCGCCGTCGAGGCCGGCGAGCGTCTCGGCTTCCTGCCCGGCGACATGCGCGAAAAGGTCGATCCCTACCTGCGCCCGATCTACGACGCGCTCTACGACTTCATGGAGGCACGGCACGTGGACCGCAGCCTGCAGACCGGCGTCATCGAGATCGCGCCCCTGGCCTTCATGCGCGGGCGGACCTTGACCAACGCGGTAGTCCTCCTCGACGAGGCCCAGAACACCACCTCGATGCAGATGAAGATGTTCCTCACGCGTCTCGGCGAGAACTCGCGCATGATCATCACCGGTGATCCGAGCCAGGTCGATCTCCCGCCCGGCCAGAAATCCGGCCTCGTCGAGGCCGTGAACATCCTCGACGGCGTCGAGGGGATCGGCCGGGTCACCTTCCGCGACGTCGACGTGGTGCGCCACGACCTCGTTCGCCGCATCGTGACGGCCTATGAAACCGCCGCCCATGGCGAGGGTGGTGCGGATCGCTCGCCCACGTCCCGCCGCCGTCCCCTGGCCTGACGTCGATGCCCGAGATCGAATCCGAGATCGACGTCGCCGTGGAGGACCCCCGCTGGGAATCGGTGGTGCCGGACCTCGAAGCCTTCGTCGTCCGTGCTGTCGAGGCGGGGATCGCCATCGCCCCGGACGCGCCGGATCATCCGGTGGAGGTGAGCGTGCTCCTCACCACCGATGCCGTGGTCCAGGACCTGAACCGCACCTGGCGCGGCAAGGACAAGCCCACCAACGTCCTGTCCTTTCCTGCTCCGCCGCAACCCGCCCATGCGGGTGTCGCGGTGCCCCTCGGCGATGTCGTTCTTGCGTATGACACGATGCTGCGCGAGAGTGCCGAGCAGGGGAAACCGCTTCAAGATCACCTCGCGCACCTTCTGATCCATGGCACTCTTCATCTTCTCGGCCAGGACCACGAGACCGGCGACGCGGATGCGAACGCCATGGAGGCCTTGGAGACCGAAGCCCTGCACGGCCTCGGTATTCCCGACCCTTATGCCGACTGAGGGGCGATTCCGCCCGCAATCCCAGATCAGAGAGACATGACGAACGATCGAAGTCGCGGCGCGGCTCTGGCTGCGCCCAGTAGCGGTGACGGTGAGGCGCAGGCGCGCGAGCCCTGGTACGACCGCCTGCTGCACGCCTTCCATCTCCGGCCGCGCGATTCGTTGCGCGACGATATCGAGGATGCACTGGCCGAACCCGATTCGGGAGAGAACGTGTTCTCCCCCCTCGAGCGGGCCATGCTCAAGAACGTCCTCGGGCTGCACAAGGTTCGGGTGGACGACGTGATGATTCCGCGTGCGGACATCGTCGCCGTCTCGATGGAGACGAGCCTCGGCGATCTGCTCAAGCTCTTCCGTACCGCCGGCCATTCGCGGCTCCCGGTCTACGGCGAGACTCTCGACGACCCGCGCGGCATGGTCCACATCCGCGACTTCGTCGATCACATCGCCGCCAAGGCCGAAGCGACCCCCCGTCGTCCGAGCGCCGCCGTCGCCAGTGCTCTCCCCGACACGTCGGGCGATGTCGTCGCCGTCGTGCCCCCGCGCCCGCGCCGGAGCACCCGCGCGTTGAAGGCGCTCAACCTCGGCAATGTCGATCTCTCGGCGACCCTAGCCTCGACGCGGATCCAGCGTCCCGTCCTGTTCGTTCCGCCGTCCATGCCCGCCATCGATCTGCTGGTGCGGATGCAGGCGACGCGCACGCATATGGCCCTCGTCATCGATGAATATGGCGGGACCGACGGGCTCATCTCCATCGAAGACCTCATCGAGATGGTGGTCGGCGATATCGAGGACGAGCACGACGTGGCCGAAGGCCATCTGGTTCAGCGCGTCGAGGGCGATGCCGACGTGTTCATCGCCGATGCCCGCGCCGGACTCGCCGAGGTATCCGAGGTGAGCGGCGTCGATCTCGTCGCCGCGGTGGGCGAGATGGCCGAGGAGATCGACACGATCGGCGGCCTCATCGTCACGCTCGCCGGACGCGTTCCCTCGCGGGGCGAACTCATCACCGGGCCGGGCGACCTCGAATTCGAGGTGCTCGACGCCGACCCGCGCCGGGTGAAGCGGCTGCGGCTGCATCGCGGCCCGATGAAGATCGCTCCGCTGATACCCCTGGCCCTTCCGCCGCCGAGCAGCGGTCCGATCGCCGAAGCTTCGTAGCGCCTCGTTCCGGATCGAGCGCCCCGGATCCTGCGCCAGGCTTTCGTCTCACATCAGCTTTTCCCGAAACGTGACGGTCACGTCTCGGGCTGATGCTTCAGCCGGGATGACCCGAAGATGAGCTACGCCTTCGACGGTGCCGGGTCGCCCCAAGCGCCCCTGCGCGGAAGCGCGACGGGGCCGCTCGCTCACCTCGCGCAATGGATCATGCTCACCTCCGGCTGGCGCCGCCTGCTCGTTGCGGCCGCTGCGGGCGCCGTCGGCGCATTGGCGATGCCGCCTTTCGGTGCCCTGCCCGCCCTCGTCGTTTCGCTGAGCATCGCCGTCTGGCTGATCGACGGGGCGGCGACGGGGCGGCGGGGCAATCGCGGTGCCGTCCTCGCCTGCGCCGTCATCGGCTGGGCCTGGGGCTTCGGCTATCTCACCGCAGGCCTGTGGTGGCTCGGCTCCGCCTTCCTGGTGGAAGCCGACGAGTTCCTGTGGGCCCTCCCCCTCGGTGTCATCGGCCTGCCTGCCGTACTGGCGCTGTTCTATGCTGCGGGGTTCGCGCTGGCGCGGCTCCTCTGGTCGCCTGGACTGTCGCGGATCGCCGCCCTCGCCATCGGCCTTTCCGCTTGCGAATGGCTGCGCGGCCACCTCTTCACCGGGTTTCCCTGGAACACGCTCGGCATGGCGCTCGGGCAGAACCTGTGGCTGATGCAATCCGCATCGGCGATCGGGCTCTATGGACTCACGCTTCTGGCCGTCCTGATCGGAGCTGCGCCCGCCACCCTCGCCACGGGCGAGACGGCGCGCGGGCGCTACGGTCCGGCCCTGGTCGCCTGTGCCGGACTGGCGGTGATGGCCCTCATCGGCGCATCGCGCATGCCCGCGACCCCTACGGCCACGGTGCCGGGGGTGCGTCTGCGGCTGGTGCAGCCGAACCTCAACCAGGATGCCAAGTTCCGGCCCGAGAACCGGGCGGACATCATCGACTGGTACATCGGCCTCAGTGATCGCGCCGCCGCCCCGGACCGGAGCGGGATCGCCGACGTCACCCATGTGATCTGGCCGGAATCGGCGTTTCCCTTCCTGATCCAGCGCGACCCGGGATCCCTGGCAAGAATCGCCGCCGCCTTTCCGGCCGGGCGGCAACTCATCACCGGCGCGGCCCGTGCCGGGGAGCCGTTGCCCAACGAGCGCCCGCGCTTCTTCAACTCGATCCTGACGATTTCGTCCGGTTCGAAGCTCGGCGACATCTACGACAAGGTTCATCTCGTCCCGTTCGGCGAGTATCTGCCGGGTCCCCTCGACGCCGCCCTGAGGGCAGTGGGCCTGCGCCAGTTCGTATCGATCCCCGGCGGATTCACGCCCGGCAGCCGCTCCGGCCAGCGTCTCCTCGACGTGACCGGGCTTCCCCCCGTCGTCGCCACCATCTGCTACGAGGCGATCTTTCCCGGCGAGATCCTGCCCGGACACGCGCCCGACGGTCCGGCGCCCGTGCCGGGGCTGATCCTGAACCTCACCAACGACGCCTGGTTCGGTGATACGCCGGGTCCGCGCCAGCACTTCGCACAGGCGCGGTTGCGGGCCGTGGAGGAAGGATTGCCCCTGGTGCGCGACGCCAATACCGGCATCTCGGCGGTGGTCGACCCGTATGGACGCATCACCGCGAGCCTGCCCGTGGGTGTCGAAGGCATCCTCGACGCGGACCTCCCCGTCCGATTGCCCGGCCGCACAGTCTACGCCGTTCTGCGTGACCTGCCCTTCGCCGGGATGCTTGCCGGCCTCGGCCTCATCGCCCTCCTGGTAAGGCGCCGCATCGCGTGACCGAACCCACATTCCGAAACGCCCGCCCCGTCCTCATCGGGCTCGGGATGATGCTGGTCGCGTTCAACATGCGCCCTGCCCTCACCAGCGTCGGCCCCCTGCTTGATTCCATCCGCGCCGAGACTGGCCTGACCGCCGTGGGGGCGGCGTTCCTGACGACCCTGCCGGTCCTGTGCCTCGGCCTCGCCTGCGTACTCGGCCCGGTCGTGGTGCGGCGGACGGGGGCGGAGCGTGGTGTGCTGGTCGCGATCCTGGTCATCGCCCTCGGCTCGGCCCTGCGCGGGCTTGGAGGGCTCCCTCCCCTCTTTGCCGGGGCTTGTATCGCGGCCGTCGGAATCGGCCTTGCCGGCGTCCTGTTGCCCGGTTTGGTGAAGCGCGACTTCTCCGGGCAGGCCGGATTGATGACCGGACTCTACACGATGGTCCTCTGCCTCGGCGCGGCGACGGGCGCCGGATCGGCGGTGCCCCTGGCCGATGCCTTCGGAGGCTGGACGCGGGCGATGGCGGTCTGGGCCGTGCCGGCCGTGGCGGCGGCCATCGCCTGGATCGTCTTCGTGCCGCACCGCGAGAAGGGGCCGCCGCCCGCCCGCCGCCGCCCGCTCTGGCACGATTCCCTCGCCTGGCAGGTCACCGGTTTCATGGGCCTGCAATCGTCCCTCGCCTACATCACCTTCGGCTGGCTTCCGGTCGTGCTGCAGAGCCGTGGCCTGTCGGCGGTGGAGGCCGGATTCGTCACCTCCATCATGAGCATCGGGCAGGCGCCGAGTGCCCTCCTCGTGCCGGCTTTCGCCGCGCGGCTGCGGGACCAGCGCGGTATCGCGATCGCCCTTCTGATCCTGTCGGCGGCGAGCTTCCTCGCCCTTGTCGATGGACCGGTCGCACTCGTTCTCCCGTTCGGCATCGGGCTCGGTCTCGGAATCGGCGGCTTGTTCGGCCTCGCCCTCACCATCGTGGTGCTGCGTGCCCGCGACGCGGTCGGCGCGGCCGACCTCTCGGCGATGTCCCAGGCGGTGGGCTATTCCATCGCCGCCCTCGGCCCTCTGGGATTCGGTTTGGCGCACGACCTGTTCGGCGGCTGGCGCGTCTCGGCCGGTCTGTTCTGCGCCATCGCCCTGGCGTCCGGAATCTTCGCTCTCGGCGCGGGCCGCGACCGGAAGGTCGGAGCGCCTCCCGCCGCGGAATGACCCCATAAAAAAATCCCCGCGATCACGGAGATCGCGGAGAGGTCATGGCTCAGTCCGAATGACCGGAGCTTACTCGGCGGCGACGCGATGCGCCTGGCTGCCGTCCGTATAGGTCTCGGCCTGGAGACGCTTGCCCGGAGCCGCGCGGCCCGGAAGCGGCGGCAGGGCCTTGGCCTTCTCCAGATCGATGCCGGCACCTTCGGCGACGCGACGGCCGTAATCCTCGTCGGCATGCCAGAAGTGCCAGACCATCCGCAGCTGGATGGGCTCCGGGCACTGCTTCATGTCGCCGACGAGATTGGCGATCAGGTCGTCACGCTCCCAATCCTGGAAAGAACGGTAGCGGACGCCGGCCTGGGTGTAATCGTCTTCGGTGCGCGAGGTCTGGTAGCGGCCGAGCTGGCCCTGGACCGGCTGGTGATAGTCCTTGGCGGGCTTCGGAGCTTCGCGCAGGCCCTCGGCCAGGGTGGAGGGCTCGTAGTTGATGTGCCGGTTCGGGCCGGTGCCGTCGACCGAATAGGTCATCTGGCCATCACGCTGGTTCGAATAGACCTTCACACCGGGCTGCGGCGCATTGATCGGCAGCTGCAGGTAGTTGGCACCGACGCGGTAACGCTGGGTGTCCGAGTAGGACAGCGTCCGGCCCTGGAGCATCTTGTCGTCCGAGAAGTCGATGCCGTCCACGAGCACACCGGTGCCGAAGGCCGACTGCTCGACTTCCGCGAAGAAGTTGTCCGGCACGCGGTCCAGCACCATGCGGCCCACGGGCAGAAGCGGGAAGTCCTCGACCGGCCACAGCTTGGTGTCGTCGAGGGGATCGAACGACAGGTGGTCGTTCGGGCCGTCCGGCATGATCTGCACGCAGAATTCCCACTCGGGGAAGTTACCCTTGGAGATGTTGTCGTAGAGGTCGCGGGTCGCGTGACCGACATCCTTGGCCTGGATCTCGGACGCCTGGGCCGAGGTCAGGTTGCGGATGCCCTGCTTGGGCTCCCAATGGAACTTGCAGAGCACGGCTTCACCCTGGTCGTTGACCAGCTTGTAGGTGTTGACGCCCGAGCCCTCCATCTCGCGATAGTTGGCGGGAATGCCCCAGGGCGACTTCAGATGCGTCACCATGTGGATGGCTTCAGGGTGCTGGGCCACGAAGTCGAAGAAGCGCCATGGCTCCTGGCGGTTCGTCACCGGGTCCGGCTTGAACGCATGGATCATGTCGGGGAACTTGATCGCGTCGCGGATGAAGAAGACCTTGAGGTTGTTACCCACGAGATCCCAATTGCCGTCGACGGTCTTGAACTTCACCGCGAAGCCGCGCGGGTCGCGCTCGGTCTCGGGGCTCTCCTTGGCGCCGGCCACGGTGGAGAAGCGCACGAACATCGGCGTCTTCACGCCGGTCTCGTTCAGCACGCGAGCACGGGTATACTTGGAAGCCGGCTCGTTGCCGATCTTGCCGTAGGCTTCGAAATAGCCATGGGCGCCGGCGCCGCGGGCATGGACGACGCGCTCGGGAATACGCTCACGGTCGAAATGAGTGATCTTCTCGATGAACTGATAGTTCTCGAGGGTCGCCGGTCCCCGCTCGCCGACCGTGCGCGTGCTCTGGTTGTCACGGACCGGATGGCCCTGGCGGGTGGTCAGTATCGGGCGTTGATCGCTCATGCGGGACTCTCTCCTGAAATGTCGGGACGATCCGGATCGGGCATGCGGCGCCGCTACGCCATCCTGGAATCGTTCTGAGACACCCTTATGAACCGCGCCGGATCGTTTGGCTAATGCATCGTCGCAAAGGCTGCGATAGATAGAGCCTATGAACGTATCGGGTCTGTCCCTCCGGGATCTGGAATATGCCGTGGCCGTGGCCGACGAGAGCCACTTCGGCCGGGCGGCCGAACGCTGCAACGTCAGTCAGCCCACGTTGAGTGTGCAGGTGCGCAAGCTCGAAGAGGCCCTGGGCGTCGTCCTGTTCGAGCGCGGCAACCGGCGGGTCATGCTGACACCGGCGGGACAGAGCATCGTCCGGCAGGCGCGCACGGTTCTGGCGGAGGCGCAACGCCTGCTGGCCCTGGCGAGCGAAGGGCGCGGCGCGCCGCTCACCGGCCGCCTCGTCCTCGCGGCGATCCAAACCCTCGGCCCCTACCTGTTCCCCCTCGTGCTTCGGACGTTGAGGCAGGAATTTCCCGTCCTGTCCCTGGCGCTGAGCGAGGCCAGGACCGCGGAGATCCTGGAAGGCCTGCGTGACGGGCGGATCGATGCCGCGTTGATCTCCCTGCCGGTACCGACCTCCGGTCTCACCGTCTCGCCGCTGTTCATCGAGCCGTTCCTGCTGGCCTGCCCCTCCGACCATGCCCTCGCACAGGGTGGGGCGTTGCGGGCGACGGATATCGCCGGGCCGGACCTGCTTCTCCTCGACGAAGGCAACTGCCTGCGCGATCAGGCGGTCGCCGCGTGCGGCGCCGGCTCGGCGGCGGGCCGCCACGCCACCTCCCTCGAGACCCTGCGCTCGATGGTGGCCGCCGGCGCAGGCTACACCCTCCTCCCCGCCCTCGCCGTGCCGGCCGGGGCCGATGCCAGCGGCCTCACCGTGACGCGCAGCTTCGATGTGGATGGACCGGGCCGCACCATCGCGCTCGCCTGGCGGTCCAGCGATCCACGCGCCGCCGGCCTGTCGCATCTGGTGGGCTTCTTCAGGGCGCATGCCCCCGCCGGGACCGCGGCGTTTCGCGACGATGCCGGGGCGAACCGTGACAGTGGCGCCGATCCGGTGTAACGGCGGGCACTTCCCAACTATCGGTTTCCCGTGCTCAGCCCGCGCTCCCTCGGCCTTTGGACGGCGCTCGTCGCCGCCTCGGCCGCTATCGCCTACGGCCTCACGCTGGCACAGTTCCCGGCGGCGCTCCTCCTGGGGCCGATGCTCGTGGCCATCGCCTTCGGGGTCGGCGGGGCGAGCCTGTCGCTGGCGCGGCCCGGGTTCCAGGCGGCGCAGGCCATCATCGGCTGCCTCGTCGCCAAGGCGGTCACCGCCGACATCGTCGGGACGCTCCTCGATGACGGATTGCTGATCCTCGCCGTGGTGCTCGTCACCGTGATGGCCGGCGCCCTCGTGGGCTGGGCATTGACCCGCCTGCGGATCCTTCCCGGCAGCACCGCCGCCTGGGGCTCCTCCCCCGGTGGGGCCGCCGCCATGACGGCCATGGCCGAGGAATACGGCGCGGACCCGCGCCTCGTCGCCTTCATGCAATATGTGCGCGTCGCCGCCGTGGTCCTCTCGGCCTCCGTGGTCGCCCGCATCCTTACCGATACGTCGAGCACCGCGAAGGCCGCTGCCCTGGCGGATACCGGCATCCTGCCCGTTCTCGCCACTCTCGCGGTCGCCGGGATCGGCGTCGCGCTGGCCCGGCTCCTGCGCCTGCCGGCGAGCGCCCTCGTCGGGCCGATGATCCTGGGCGCCGTCCTCCACGCCACGGGCCTCGTCTCGATGGCCCTGCCCGAACCGCTCCTCGACCTCGCCTATGCCTGTATCGGCTGGTATGTCGGTCTGCGCTTCACGGCGCAGACCTTGCGCGAGACATTCGCCGCCCTGCCGGGCATCCTCGTCGCCACCTTCGCCGTCATCGCCCTGTGCGGCGGCTGGGCCTACGGCCTCACCTTCCTGCTGCCGGTGGACTTCCTCACGGCGTTTCTCGCCACCAGTCCGGGCGGGCTCGATTCCGTGGCGATCATCGCGGTGGGCTCCAAGGCCGACGTGTCCTTCGTCCTGGCCGTGCAGACCCTGCGCCTGTTCGTGGTGCTCCTGACCGGCCCGCTTCTCGCGAAATGGATCGCCCGCGGCGCTCCCGCGGATCGCTGACCCCATGCACGCGCTCTATCTCGCCTTCCTCAATTCCTGGCGCGGCCTCGTCTTCGGCGCCCGGACCGAACGAGCCCTGCGCCTTGAACTCGTCCTGCTGGTGATCGGAATTCCCGCCGCGTTGCTGATGGGGTCGACGCTCTGGGTTCGCGTGGCACTGCTGGCGAGCCTGCTCGCGATGCTGGCGGCGGAGTTTCTGAACACGGCGATCGAGAAGCTCTGCGACCACCTCCACCCCGATCGCCATGTCAGGATCGGCGTCGTGAAAGACCTCGCCTCCGCGGGCGCCTTCATGGCGCAGGCTCTGGTGGCACTGGTGTGGCTGGCGGCCGCCATCGACAGGTTGTTCTGAAGCCGTCGCTCCCTCGCCATCTCCGCGACGGGCGGCGCCTTGTCCCACCGGGCCGGGGGATCGCCCCTCGCTTCTTCCGTCCCACGGGCGTATCCCGAAGCTCATCCGACACCGATCCCAGACCTGCGACGGAGCACGCGTCTCCTTGACCGACTACATCCGCAAGATCCTCACCGCCCGCGTCTACGACGTCGCCATCGAGAGCCCGCTCGATCCCATGCCGCGCATGTCCGCGCGTCTGGGGCGCCCGGTCCTGCTCAAGCGAGAGGACCTGCAGCCGGTCTTCTCGTTCAAGCTGCGCGGCGCCTACAACAAGATGTCGGGTCTCTCGTCCGAGGTGCTGGCGCGCGGGGTCGTCTGCGCCTCGGCCGGAAACCATGCCCAGGGCGTTGCTCTCGCAGCGGCTCGGCTCACCGTGCGTGCCGTCATCGTGATGCCGCGCACGACCCCCGCCATCAAGGTCGATGCCTGCCGCGCGCGCGGGGCCGAGGTCGTGCTGTTCGGCGATACGTTCGACGAGGCGCTCGGCCATGCCCGCCAGTTGGAAGGCGAGCAGGGGCTCACCTTCCTCCACCCGTTCGACGATCCCGATGTGATCGCCGGCCAGGGCACCATCGGCATGGAGATCCTGACCCAGCATTCCGGACCGATCGAGGCGATCTTTGTGCCGGTCGGCGGCGGCGGTCTCGCCGCCGGCATCGCCACCTTCGTGAAGTACCTGCGGCCCGAGACCAAGGTCATCGGCGTCGAGCCGGACGATGCCGCCTGCATGGCGGCGGCCCTGGCCGCCGACGAGCGTGTCGTGCTGCCGACCGTAGGATTGTTCGCCGACGGCGTCGCCGTGCGCCAGGCCGGTGAGGAGACCTTCCGCCTCTGCCGCGAGCATCTCGACGGGGTCATCACCGTGGATACCGACGCCATGTGCGCGGCGGTCAAGGACATCTTCGACGATACCCGCGCGGTCTCCGAGCCCTCCGGCGCGCTGGCTCTGGCCGGTGCGAAGGTCTACGCGGCGCGCGAGGGCGGCTCGGCCGGGACGCTGGTGGCGATCTCGTCGGGAGCCAACCTCAATTTCGATCGTCTGCGCCACATTGCCGAGCGTGCCGAGATCGGCGAGCAGCGCGAGGCGCTCCTCGGCGTTACGATCCCCGAGCGCGCGGGCGCCTATCGCGCGTTCATCCGCCATCTCGGCCCGCGTGCGATCACCGAGTTCAACTACCGCTACGCGCCCTCCGCCGAGGCGCAGATTTTCGTGGGCATCAACCTGCCCGGCGGGATCCCGGAAAAGCGCGATCTCATCGCCGGCCTTCGGGCCGACGGCTACAGCGTGGTCGATCTCAGCGACAACGAGATGGCCAAGGTTCACATCCGCTACATGGTCGGCGGCCGTTCGGCCGAACTCGCCGACGAGCGCATCTACCGGTTCCAGTTTCCGGAGCGGCCGGGCGCCCTCCTGCGATTCCTCGACGGCCTCGCGGACGGGTTCAACATCACCCTGTTCCACTACCGTAACCACGGAGCCGATTACGGCCGCGTGCTCGCCGGGATCAGCGTGCCCGCCGAAGAGCGCCAGCGTTTCGACGCCGCCCTGGACGCTCTCGGATACCCATGCGTCGATGAGACGGACAATCTCGCGTACCGCCTGTTCCTGGCGACAGGAGAGGTCGCCCGGCCGGAAATCGCTGCCTCCGAGGCCGCTTCCGCCCATTGAGCATTGTCGGTGATGCTTGTCCCGGCCTTCCCTCATGGAGGCCGGGCAATGCCGAAACAGCATTTTTCGAGCATGAAAAGTACGCAGCCCCGCCCCGGAGGAACGTTTTCTAAATTTGTCATAGGATAATTTGCACCCCAGTTTATCGAGGGGCTTCCGTTCTTATGTCTATCGTTAGCAGTCTCAATGTCCGCCTGCCCGTCATCATCGTGGGGTTGGCGATGGTCAGCACCGCCGTCATGGGCAGTCTGAGCTGGTACTCAGCCAAGTCCGGCTTGATCTCCGCCGTGCAGGAACGGCTGGAATTCGCCGCCACGGCCCGCAAGATCGGCCTGGAACTGATCGCCGATCGGGCACGCGGCGATCTGGTGGCCACCGCCGGCAACAATCAGGTTTCGAGCAATGTCGGCGATCTGGTTGAGTCACTCGATCCGGCGAAGGCCGATTATGCCGGCCTCGTGCAGGCCTTCACCAGCCCGACGACCGCGCAGGAACGCATGGCGGTCGAGGGCACCGGCACCATGTATGGCCGTCGCCATGCGAAAGTGCAGGAAGTGGCGCGCAAGCTCGTGGAGCGTCCCGGCTATGCCGACCTTCTCTTCGTCGATGAAGAAGGGCGCATCGTCTACACCACCACGAAGGGTGCGGATTTCACCCATAACTTGTCGGAGCCGGAGCTTCAGAAGACCGGCCTCGCCAAACTCATCGAGCGCCTGAAGACCGCTGAGCCCGATACGGTTCTGACGCAGGACTTCACTGCCTATCCCGCCGATTCCGGTCCCTCCGCCTTCCTCGGTCGCGGCATCTACCGTCGCGCCAACGTCGCCATGGGAACCGGGCAGGCCGCCTCGCGGATCGGCTTTCTCGTGCTGCGCGTGACGCCCGCCCTGTTCGACGCCTCGCTGTCCGAGCGAAACGGCCTGGGTGCCACCGGACAGGTGATGGCCGTCGGCTCCGATGGCCTGCTGCGCGGCAACCCGCCCCTGAACGCATCCGCGAAGGCGGGCATGCCCGTCGCGACGACGGGTCTCGATGCCGAGAACCTGAAGTCCGGCAAGCCCTTCGTCTACGGCAGCGGCGACAAGGCCCGCCTGGCCGCCACCGCCTCGATCTCGATGATGGGGTCACCCTGGACCATCGTCGCCGAGCAGGCCCAGGGCGAGGCGCTCCATTCCGTGGATAGCCTGACGAAGTCGCTGCTCATGTCGGCTCTCGCGGTTCTCGCTGCCACCGCTCTTCTCGGCCTGCTCTTCGCCCGCAGCATCGTCCGGCCCCTCGGCGCCCTCGCCCGTGCCCTCCAGGCCTTGGCCCGCCGCGAGATCCTCGAAGAGGTTCCCGGCAGCCGTCGTGCCGACGAGATCGGCGACATCGCCCGCGCCGTCGTCACCATCCGCGACATTTCGCTGGAAGATGCGGCTCAGCAGCTTCGCACCACGGAGGCCTCCCGCATGCGCGCGGAGATCGAGCGCCGCGCCCTGCTCAACGAACTCGCCGACAATTTCGAGCGCTCCGTCGGCCGCATCGTCGATGGCGTGTCGTCCGCCTCGGCGAGCCTGCACGATGCGTCGAACAGCATGACCATGACGGTGGACGGCACGGTCAGCCGTTCGACGTCGGTCGCCGCCACCGCCCATCAGACCGCCGGCAACGTCAATGCGGTGGCCGCCGCCGCCGAGGAGCTCGGCGCGACGGTGCAGGAGATCGGACGTCAGGTCGAGCAGGCCGCCGACATGTCCCGCTCCGCCGTCGAGGAGGCAAGCCGTACCGCGGAGACCATGCGCACGCTGTCGGTCGCCGCGACGCGCATCGGTGACGTGGTCGGCATGGTCCAGCAGATCGCATCGCAGACCAACCTGCTGGCCCTCAACGCGACCATCGAAGCCGCGCGTGCGGGCGAAGCCGGACGCGGGTTCGCCGTCGTGGCGGCCGAGGTGAAGAGCCTCGCCGAGCAGACCTCCCGCGCCACGGCCGAAATCCACCAGCAGGTGGAGGCGATCCAGGGCGCGACCAACGGCGCGTCGGGCGCGATCCAGGGCATCGTCTCGCGGATCGAGAGCATGAGCATGGTCACCAGCAGCATCGCCGCGGCCGTGGAGGAGCAGAGCCTCACGACGCAGGAGATCGTCCGCAACATGGGGCAGGCTTCGGCCGGTACCGGCGCCATGACCACGGATATCGAGGAGGTCGCCCGGTCGGCGGCCGAGGCCGGCACCTCCGCCGGTCGGGTCCTGACGGCCTCGGAAGATCTGTCGACCCAGTCCGACAGCCTGCGTTCGGAAGTCGGTCAATTCCTCGCGACGGTGCGGGCCGCCTGACCCGTCATGGGCCTCCCGCGTCGCCCGAGGGTTGACGCGGGAGGCCCGGCACGTCCAAAGCCGGCCCCATTCCTGGAGGCCAGCCGATGCCGCCGTTGCTCGCCCTGCCCTTTCCCGCCATCGATCCGGTGGCGGTGGCGATCGGCCCGATCACGATCAAGTGGTACGCCCTGTCCTACATCGCCGGCCTCGTCGGCGGTTGGTTCTATGCCCGCCGGCTGGTGGCGGCGGACCGGTTCTGGGGTGTCGTGCGGCGGCCGAGCCTCAACGATATCGACGACCTCATCGTCTGGGTCGCCCTCGGCGTCGTCCTCGGCGGCCGCATCGGCTACGTAGTGTTCTACAATTTGCCGCTCTATCTCGACGATCCCCTCGAGATCCTGGCGATCCGCAACGGCGGCATGTCCTTCCACGGCGGCTTTCTCGGTGCCGTCCTGGCCATGGTGCTGTTCGCCCGCTCGCGAAAACTGTCTCCCTATACCCTTCTCGATCTCGCCGCCGTCGTCGTTCCCATCGGCCTGTTCTTCGGTCGCATCGCCAATTTCGTGAACGGCGAGCTGTGGGGGCGGATCGCCCCGGATTTCGCCTACGCGGTGGTGTTTCCCTCGGGCGGCCCGCTGGCGCGGCACCCGAGCCAGCTCTACGAGGCGGCCACGGAGGGGGCTCTCCTGTTCGTGGTGATGGCCATCGCCGTCCGCGCCTTCGGCTTCCGCAAACCGGGGCTCATCGGCGGACTCTTCGTCCTCGGCTACGCGCTCGCCCGCACGTTCTGCGAGTTTTTTCGTGAACCCGACCGGCAGCTTGGATACCTCTTCGGTACCGGGGACTGGCGCTATGGCGGCATCACCATGGGGATGCTGCTCTGCGTGCCGATGGCCCTGATCGGCATCGCCTATATCGTCCTCGCCGCCCGCGGCGTGACGCAGCCGCGCCCTGAACAGGCGGAGACCGTACGGGCCGACGCAGCGTGACCACGCCGCTCTTCGCCGAGATCCGCGACGAGATCGTCGAGACCGGCCCCATCGGCATCGCCCGTTACATGGCGCTCTGCCTCGGACATCCGGTCCACGGCTATTACCGCAGCCGCGATCCGCTCGGCGCCCGTGGCGATTTCGTCACCGCGCCCGAGATCAGCCAGATGTTCGGCGAGTTGATCGGTATCTGGATCGCCCTGACATGGGCTGCCATGGGCGGACCGAGCCACCTCGTCCTGGCGGAACTCGGCCCCGGTCGCGGCACGCTGATGGCCGACGCCCTGCGGGCCTTGAACCGCGCGGCACCCGATTGGAAGCCCGCCATTCACCTCGTCGAGACCAGCCCCGTTCTTCGGGCGGCGCAGGCGTCCCGCCTCGCCGTCGTTTCACCAACGTGGCACGATGGCATCGAGACCCTGCCCGATGGGCCGATGATCGTCATCGCCAACGAGTTCTTCGACGCCCTCCCCGTTCGCCAGTTCCTGAGGACGCAGCGCGGCTGGTGCGAACGCCTCGTCGGCCTCTCTCCGGATGGCGGTCGCCTCGCCTTCGGTCTCGCGGCGGAGCCCGACCGGGAAATCGCGGTCCAGGCGCCGGTCGGGGCGCTGATGACCGTTCCCGGACCGGCCCTCGACATCGTGCGGAGCTTGAGCCGCCGGATCGTCACTCAGGGCGGCGCGCTCCTGGCCATCGATTACGGCCATGTGCGGCGTGGATTCGGCGATACGCTCCAGGCGGTATCCGCCCATCGCTTCACCGATCCGCTGCTGGCTCCCGGCGAGGCGGATCTGACGACCCATGTCGATTTCGCTGCCCTCGGGAGGGCCGCGATCGGCGAGGGAGCCCGAGTCGATGGTCCCTTGGACCAGCGGGGGTTCCTCCTGAACCTGGGCCTGCGTGAGCGCGCGGATCGCCTGAAGGGCGTGGCGAGCCAAGCACAGGCCGAAGCGGTCGACGCCGCCTTCCATCGCCTGACCGCGTCGGAAAAAAGAGGAATGGGCAGCCTGTTCCAGGCCATCGGGATCGCTGATCCAAGACTGGCCGCTCTCAGCGGTTTCGCCTCGGCCTAAGACCGCGATCTTCATGGCGTAGCCGCCGGGATCGAGACGCCGAACACGGCGACCCGGTAGATCGCGCGCCCTGTCCTATAAGGCTGTTCAAGGTACGCATTCGATCGGCGGGAGGTCGAGGTGGTCATCGCGCCTATCCGTTCCGCTCGAACGGCTTCGCTCTATCGCGCCGAACCTCCTCCGGCCCGTATTGCCGAACGCTCGCGATGGCATTTGTCCGACAGGGAATTTGCCGTGATGACGCCTGACGCATAAGAACATTCGCCACGAGTCTCCGTGTGGCGACGAAGCGAGGGTCAAGCGCATGAAGGTTGTCGATCTCGACCGGGAGACGATCAAGCGGGGACTCGAGGATCGCTCGATCCTGCTCATCGACGTGCGGGAGCCTCACGAATACGCGGCCGGGCACATTCCGGGTTCCGTCACCCACCCTCTGTCCACCTTCGACACGCGCGCCCTGTCGGCTCTGATCGCCGAGGACGGTCGTCGCCCGGTCTTCTCCTGCGCGGCCGGTGTCCGTTCGGTCCACGCCCTGGCCGCCGCTCAATCCGCCGGGATCCCGGTGGAGGAGCATTATGTCGGTGGGTTCAAGGACTGGTATCTGGCCGGGGAAACGGTCGAGTCCTGAACATTCCACGTCTCAATCCCATAGCTCCACGGGCTATGTGCGGCAGCGCACGACATCACGGGAACGGTGCCTTTAGCTCGCAGGGCGCAGGGAAAAGCAACATGATCAAGCGTCCGCTCTCCGGATGGTCGTCCGCGATCCTCCTGTCCGCCGTATTTCTGGCCTTCGCCTCTCCGGTTTCCGCCCAGGCCCCCGGTGGTCCGCCTCCGAAGGTGACCACGGCCAAGCCGGTTGTACGTGAGATCGTCGAGACCGATGTCTATACGGGCCGGTTCGATCCCGTTGAGATCGTCGACGTCCGGGCGCGGGTCACGGGCTATCTCGAGAAGGTCAATTTCGTGGACGGCGCCACGGTGAAGAAGGGCGACCTGCTCTTCGTGATCGACCGTCGCCCCTACAAGGCCGCCCTCGATCAGGCCAAGGCCGCCCTCACCTCCGCCCAGGCCGGACTGACCTTTTCCCAGACCGACCTCGAACGCGCTCAGACGCTGAGCCGTTCCGGCAACATCTCCGAACAGGTGACGGACCAGCGCCGGCAGGCGTCGCAGACGGCTCAGGCCAATGTGGACAGCGCCGATGCGCAGTTGCGCCAGGCACAGCTCAATTACGACT
The DNA here is from genome assembly GCF_008040005.1 of Methylobacterium sp. WL19. Classification (NCBI taxonomy): domain Bacteria; kingdom Pseudomonadati; phylum Pseudomonadota; class Alphaproteobacteria; order Hyphomicrobiales; family Methylobacteriaceae; genus Methylobacterium; species Methylobacterium sp. WL19. The sequence continues at coordinate 7,482 of NZ_VRVC01000003.1, read as the reverse complement.
TCACCGAAGTCCGCGCGCCGATCTCGGGCCGTATCAGCCAGCGCCTCGTCACCGAGGGCAATATCGTCATCACCGATCAGACCCAGCTGACCACGATCGTCTCCCTCGACCCGATCTACTTCGGCTTCACCGTGGATGAGCGCTCCTTTCTGAAATACCAGGGCAGCCTCGGCATCGGCATGGGGCAGACCCAGAAGGGCAAGGGCGTTCCGATCCTGATCGCCCTGACCAACGAGACCAAGCCGACGCGCAAGGGCACCCTCGACTTCGTGGACAACCGCGTCGACAACGCCACCGGTACGGTGCTGCTGCGCGCCACCGTCGAGAATCCAGACGGCTTCATCAAGCCGGGCCTGTTCGGCATCGTCTCGCTCCCGGCGACGAAGCCCTTCCAGGGCATCCTCCTGCCCGACGAGGCCATCTCCGCGAACCAGGACAAGCGCATCGTCTACATCGTCGCCGACGATGGCTCGGTGAGCACCCGCGACGTGAAGCTCGGGCCGAAGGTCGATGGTTACCGCGTGATCCGCGAAGGCCTGAAGGGTGACGAGAACGTCGTCGTCAACGGCCTGTCCCGCGTCCGCCCGGGCGCCAAGGTGACGGCGGAGGCGAGCACGCTGCCACCGAGCCGCAGCTGACGCGCAACCCATTCTAGACCGGACCCGCCGGTTTCCGCCTTCCGTTTCAGGGGCGTGACATCCGGCGGGTCCGTGACGGCGAACGAAGAAACATTCCCGCAGAGGTGGCCCAGGGCGCCTTTGTGGCGAGAGGTTTGACCGATGCGCTTTGCCCACTTCTTCGTCGATCGGCCGATCTTCGCGTCGGTGACGTCGATCATCTTCCTGATCCTCGGCTACGTCTCCTACGAGTCGCTGCCCGTCGCGCAATATCCGGAGATCGTTCCGCCGACCGTCGTCGTGCGCGCCTCCTATCCGGGCGCCAATGCCGAGACGGTGGCGGCAACGATCGCGACGCCGATCGAGCAGGAGGTGAACGGCGTCGACAACATGCTCTACATGACGTCGTTGTCGACCAACGACGGCAACATGCAGCTGACCGTCACCTTCAAGGTCGGCACCAACCTCGATATCGCCAACGTGCTGGTGCAGAATCGTCTTTCGGTGGCGCAGCCGCGCCTGCCGCCCGACGTGCGCAACCTCGGCGTCACCGTTCGCAAGTCGTCGCCCGACCTGATGATGGTCGTGCACCTGCTGTCCCCGGACAACACCTACGACCAGAACTACCTCTCGAACTACATCTACCTGCGTATCCGCGACGAGCTGCTGCGCCTCGATGGCGTCGGCGACATCACGGTGTTCGGCGGCAGCGAATACGCGCTCCGCATCTGGCTCGATCCGAACAAGCTGTCCGCCTACGGCCTCTCGACCACCGACGTGATCTCGGCCCTGCAGGAGCAGAACGTCCAGGTCGCCTCCGGGGCGCTCGGCGCCCCGCCGGCGCCGAAGGACAATGCCTTCCAGCTCGTCGTCCAGTCCCAGGGCCGCTTCCAGACCCCGGAAGAGTTCACCGAGGTCATCGTCAAGGCCAGCGACGGTCGCCTCGTGCGCGTGAAGGATATTGCCCGCACCGAGATGGGCCAGAAGGACTACACCACGCAGTCCTTCCTGAACGGGACCCCCGCCGTCGGCGTCGGCGTGTTCCAGCGTCCGGGCACCAACGCCCTCGAAGCCGCCACGCAGGTGCGGGCGACGATGGAGACGATCAAGAAAAGCTTCCCGCCGGGGGTCCAGTACAGGATCGCCTACAATCCCACCGAGTTCATCGAGGAATCGGTCCACGAGGTCTACAAGACCCTGTTCGAAGCCGTGGCCCTCGTGGTCATCGTGGTCATCGTCTTCCTGCAGAGCTGGCGCACGGCGCTGATCCCGGTGATCGCGATCCCGGTCTCGCTGATCGGCACCTTCGCGGCCATGCAGGCCTTCGGCTTCTCCATCAACAATCTCACCCTGTTCGGGCTCGTCCTCGCCATCGGCATCGTCGTCGACGACGCGATCGTGGTGGTGGAGAATGTCGAGCGGAACATGGCCGAGGGGCTGTCGCCCGGAGACGCCGCGCACAAGACCATGGACGAGGTGGGCGGCGCGGTGCTCGCCATCGCCCTCGTCCTGTCGGCGGTGTTCATCCCCACCGCCTTCATCCCCGGCATTTCGGGGCAGTTCTACAAGCAGTTCGCGCTCACCATCGCGGCCTCGACCATCATCTCGATGTTCAACTCGTTGACGCTGTCGCCGGCGCTCTGCAAGTTGCTGCTCAAGCCTCACCACGAACACGCCAAGCCTAAGTTCTTCCTGACCCGGTTCGTCGCCTGGCTCGCCGACTTGTTCAATCGGGGCTTCGACAAGCTGTCGCATGGCTACGCCGCCACGATCCAATTCCTGACCGGCCGCACGATCGGCCTGCTCGGCATGATGGTGGTCTATGCCGCGATCATCGCCGGCACGCTGCATGTGGCCACGACGACGCCCACGGGCTTCATCCCGCAGCAGGACCAGGGTTACCTCATCGGCGTCGTCCAGCTGCCGGCGGGCTCGGCCCTGGAGCGCACCACCGCCGTGGTGAGGCGGGCCGCCGACATGGCCTTGAGGGTCGACGGCGTCAGCGATGCCGTCATCATCTCGGGCTTCGACGGGGCGACCTTCACCAACACCACCAACGGCGCCGTGATGTTCCTGGTCCTGAAGGGGGCAAAGGAGCGCGCGACGACGGGCAGAACGGCGGCTGCGATCACCGGCGATGTGTTCAAGGCCACCGCCTCGATCCAGGAGGCCCGCGTCCTGTTCATCCCACCACCACCGGTCCGCGGCCTCGGCACCGGCGGTGGCTTCAAGATGCAGATCGAGAACCGCCAGAGCTCCGCCATCGCTCCGCTGCTGGCCGCCACGAACGAGATCCTCGGTCAGGCGAACCAGAGCAGCGACGTCCAGCGGGTGTTCACGACCTTCGGCAACGACACGCCTCAGCTCTTCATCGACATCGATCGCACGATGGCGCGGATGCTGAACGTGCCGCTGGCTTCGGTCTTCGCCACCCTGCAGACCAATCTCGGCGGCGCCTACATCAACGACTTCAACACGTTCGGCCGCATCTACCAGGTGCGCGCGCAGGCCGATGCCGCCTTCCGCCTGGAGAAGCGCGACATCGAACAGCTCAAGGTCCGTTCCTCCACCGGCGCTCTGGTGCCCATGGGGACACTGGCCTCGATCCGCGAGATCAGCGGGCCGCAGATCGTGCAGCGGTTCAACCTGTTCTATTCGGTGCCGATCCAGGGCGATGCCAAGCCCGGCGTGTCGACCGGCCAGGCGCTCGCGGCGATGGAGAAGATTGCCCAGTCCCTGCCGGAGGGCTACGCCTACGATTGGACCGAGATCGCCTTCCAGCAGAAGGCGACGGGCAACACTGCGATCTACGTCTTCGGTCTCGGCGTGCTCCTCGTCTTCCTGGTGCTGGCGGCGCAGTACGAATCCTGGGCGCTGCCGCTGGCGATCATCCTCGTCGTCCCGACGGGCGTGCTCTCGGCCCTGGGCGCGGTCCAGTTCAGGGGGCAGGACAACAACATCCTGACCCAGATCGGACTGATCGTGCTCATCGGTCTGGCGGCGAAGAACGCGATCCTGATCGTGGAGTTCGCTCACCAGCTGGAAGAGACGGAGAGGAAGGGGCCGGTCGCCGCCGCTGTGGAAGCCTGTCGCCTTCGCCTGCGCCCCATCCTGATGACGGCCTTCGCCTTCATCCTCGGTACGGTGCCCCTCGTCATCGCCACCGGTCCCGGCGCGGAGATGCGTCAGGCCCTGGGCACCGCGGTCTGTTTCGGCATGATCGGCGCGACCTTCTTCGGCCTGTTCCTGACCCCGGTCTTCTACGTGGCGATCCGCAACATCCTGATCTGGTTCGCCAAGAAGCGCGGCAAGGATCCGCATGGCGGCACACCTGACAAGCACGATCCCCACGCGACGCCGACGCATGCGTGACGACGACAGGCTCCGGCGCGAGATGTCCGCGCCGGAGCCACGGAAAAGGGGTTGCACATGGGGGACCGTGAAGCTAAGACCGCTCAGCCCTTCACGGGGCGTCGAAGCGTAGCGCGGCCCGGTCAGCGCATCGGTCTCAGGACCGGTAACCGGAGCGGCATCCTAAGTGATCGACGAGTTCAGAGCGGTTCTTGACGGAGTATAGCGCAGCCCGGTAGCGCACCTGTCTGGGGGACAGGGGGTCGCAGGTTCAAGTCCTGCTACTCCGACCATTAAAACGCGGTGACATCGGCATATCAGCAGATGTCCTCCGCTCTGACGTTCAAGGCCGGGGCGCGCTGTCCCCGGCCTTTTTCGTTTTTCCGGGCTGACCTCGGTGCAGTCGGCGACCGTCCCGCTCCGACGCGTGCGTCAGGCCGCCGTCCTGCTGAAGGTCGCGCCGATGGTCTCGTCGCTCCGCCAGACGACGCGGCAGACCTCGATGCCTTCGATACACGCCGAATGCAGGATGAAGGTGTCGGGGACCAGGGCTGTTTCCGGAAGGATGAGCCGTACGCCGGAGGCGGAGATGTCGTAGACGATGCAGGGAAGCGTCGTGTGTTCGTCTATGGCGATGAGGCCGGCCTCGTCCTTACGCCGCCGCTCATCGATCCGACGTTCATTCATGACCACCTCGCATCTTCCGTTATCCCGAGAATGGTCAGGGGTCTGCGAAAGAACCGGGAGTGAGATCCGTCAAATGCAACGGATCGGGCTTCGAATCGGCATATCCGCGGCTTCAGAAGAAGATCGGCCGCGCTGCCGCGTGATGTTCTGCCAGGATCGAATCCGTGGCCGGATCGATCTCCATGAGCACCGCGTCGTAGCCCCAGAGATCGGCCAGATGCTGCAGGACGTGGCGGGCATCCTCCGCCTGAAGCGTGATCCGGTTCAGCGCCTTGTGGTGGACGATGAGGCGGCGATCGCCTTCCAGATCGACGTCGACCACCTCGATATCGGGATCGAGCCAGGCGACGTCGTACTGCCTCGCGAATGAGCGGCGCAGCTTCCGATAGCCGCGCTCGTCATGGATCGCCTCCACGCGCAACTCCGCCTCGTCGGGATTGTCCACCACGTGGAAGAGCCGCATGTCGCGCATGAGCTTGGGGCTGAGGAACTGGGCGATGAAGCTCTCGTCGCGGTAGTTCGCCCAGATGTCGCGCAGGGTCGCCATGGCATCGCCCGTGCCGGCGATCTCGGGGAACCATTCGCGATCCTCCTGCGTCGGTTGCTCCACGATGCGGGCGATGTCCTGCATCATGGCGAAGCCGATGGCATAGGGATTGTGCCCGCCATAGCCGCGCTCGTTGTAGTTCGGCTGGCGAACGACATTGGTGTGCGACTGCAGGAATTCGAGATAGGCCGCCTCGCCGATCAGCCCCTTCTCCGAGAGCGAGTTCATGATCCGGTAGTGGCAATAGGTGGCGCAGCCTTCGTTCATCACCTTGGTCTGGCGCTGGGGATAGAAATACTGCGCCACGAGGCGGACGATCCGCAGGATCTCGCGCTGCCAAGGACGCAGGCGCGGGGCTGCCTTTTCGAGGAAGTAGAGCAGGTTCTCCTGGGGCAGTTCGAGCAGGGCTTTGCGCCGCTCCAGGGCGGCGTCCGGCCGGAGTCCCGCACTCTTCTGCGGCAGGGTGCGCCACAGGTCGTTGTAGATCTGCTCGCCATGCTCGGCCCGCTCGCGTTCGCGCCGCTGCTCCGAGGCGAGGTCCGGCCGCTTCTTGCGCGGATAGCGGTGGACGCCCTGACTCATCAGAGCGTGGGCGGCGTCGAGCACCTGCTCCACCGCCTGATGACCGTAGCGTTCCTCGCAGCGGGTGATGAAACCCTTGGCGAAATCGAGGTAATCGAGGATGCCCTCGGCATCGGTCCATTGCTTGAACAGGTAGTTGTTCTTGAAGAAATGGTTGTGACCGAAGGCGGCGTGCGCGATCACCAGGGTCTGCATCGTCGCCGTGTTCTCCTCCATGATGTAGGAGATGCACGGATCCGAGTTGATGACGATCTCGTAGGCGAGGCCCATCATCCCGCGGCGATAGCCGGCCTCGTGCTGCGCGAAGTGCTTGCCGAACGACCAGTGCTTGTAGAACAGCGGCATGCCGATGGAGGCATAGGCGTCGAGCATCTGCTCCGCCGTGATGATCTCGATCTGGTTCGGATACCAGGACAGGCCGAGTTCCTCGCCAGCGATCTTTTCGCAGGCATCGTGGATGCGGCGGATCGTGTCGAAATCCCAGTCGTTGCCGGAAAACAGAGGTGTCTGGCCGCCCGACATCGTCGGCGATGCGGGGAAATGGAGGTTCGTGACCATCGTCGTCCTTCTCTCCGAGCGTTCCGGCTCTCCTCCCCTCCCCCTCGCGCGCGGGAGGAAGGGTTCACCTCATCGTGCCAACTCGTCCCAAAACCGGCTCCCCGGCTTCGGGCCGATGCCCGAGCGTCAAGCCTCCGCTTCGGCGCGCGCGTCCTTGCGCCCGAACAATTCGCGGAAGACCGGGTAGATGTCGCGGCGATGGTTGACTTTGCGCATGGCGATGGCGCCGCCGGATTTGGCCAGAGCCTCGTAGGTGCGCCACAGGGTGGTGCGGTGCTCGACGAAGCCGGCGCGGGGGCCGTTCTCGTCGCCGACTTCGAGATAGGCGAAGTGCTGGCAGGCGGGCAGGATATGGGCGCGCAGGAGTTCGGTGGAGGTCGGGCCATCGCTCGACACATTGTCCCCGTCCGAGGCCTGGGCCGCGTAGATGTTCCAGTCGTTGGGGTCGTAGCGCTCGGTGATGACGCGCTTCATCTCCACCAGCGCCGACGACACCAGGGTGCCGCCCGTCTCGCGCGAGCCGAAGAACGTCTCCTCGTCCACCTCCGTCGCCTTGTCGGTGTGGCGAATGAAGACGATCTCCACGTGCCGGTAGCGCCGCGTCAGGAAAATGTGGAGCAGGATGTAGAAGCGCTTGGCGAGATCCTTCATGTGCTCGGTCATCGAGCCCGACACGTCCATGAGGCAGAACATCACCGCCTGGGCGATGGGGCGCGGATAGGGCTCGAAGCGGCGATAGCGCAGGTCGATCGGATCGACATAGGGAATTCGCCTGGTGCGTTCGCGCAGGGCCTGCAGGGCGAGCCTCATGTCGGGGAGGCGGGGGTCGCCGAGATCGGCCTCGGCGATGCGGCCTTCGAGTTCCGCGATCTCCTCCGGCTTTGGGCGTTTGAGCGCGATGCGCCGCGACATGGAATTGCGCAGGGTGCGGGTGAGCGCGAGGTTGGCGGGCGAGCCTGACACTGTGTAGCCGGCGCGCCGCAGGCCTTCGGTCTCCACGATCGAGAGGCGGCGCTTGGCCAGATCCGGCAGTTCGAGGTCTTCGAGGAACAGTTCGAGGAACTCCTCCCGCGTCAGCACGAAGTGGAACGCATCCTCGCTGTTCTCGGAGCCCTCTCCGCCCTGGCCCGACCCCTTGCC